>NZ_JBELAU010000019.1:0-89007 GCF_040253585.1 Emticicia sp. W12TSBA100-4 | reverse complement strand
TAACGTCAAACTCGTTCCCGTAGCGTTATTCGACCACAATACTGTGCCTGTTGTACAGTTGGCTGTTAAAGTCAAAGTACTTGGCGAACAAACTACCAATTGGCTCGGTGGCGTGATTGTTGGTTTACTCGGAATAGCATAAACTGTTAAGGTATTAGAAGTTGCTCCCAAAGCTGTTTCACAGGTTGCGTCTTTACAACTGGCATAAAATGTTTGGTTTGCTCCCACTGGTGCCGTATAGCTTAACGAAGCTCCCGTTCCGATTGATGTACCTCCTGTGGAAGTATTGTACCATGTAACGGTGCCATTAGCACAAGTGGCTAATAAATTGACACTTGTCCCTTGACAAACTGCCGACTGACTTACTGAAACGGCGGTTGGGGTAGTAACGGCTACACTCTGTAACTCATAAGCTCCCATATCTATCTTAGTGCCAAAAACTCGTTGATTTCCTGCCAAGTCGGTGGTGGTGCTGTTAGCAGTATTATCACCTAAATTAACAGCAGGAGAACAGGCATATAGACTATAATTTTCATTAGCAACATCAACAAAAATGGGGTTTGTATCCAACACATTTCCTTCATTTACTATGGTGCCAGTTGTTGGAGAGATTCCTCCTTGCAAAATAGAATTAGAAATTTTTACTTGTGAATTATTGAGCCCGAGTTGAGGTTCGGTTGTAGGGATATTATTCCAAAAAATACTATTTTTTACTGTGTAATTTAAGATGATATTTCCGCTATTTATAAGATCGCTCTTTTCAATATATATGGTTCCTCCAGAGTTTAACCCGACGTTGTCTGAAAACGTACAATTAGTGATAGTTCCGTTTATAAAGGCAGAACTATAGATAGCACCACTTGCAGGCAGAATAACGTTGGGGTTGGCAATGGCTTGATTTTTAATAAAAAGGCAATTAGTGATGGTGGCTGTGAGAACAGTAGAAGAAGCAAATGGCGAACCAGATAACATCACCGCTCCTCCACGTAAGGCGTAATTATCGGTAAAAATGCAATTCGAAATGGTAAATAATCCATCGCTCGATGATGAACTACACCTAATTGCACCTCCAAAATCATTTTCTGAATAAGTTTTAGTAAGAGTAAAGCCATCTATTTTAAAACTGCCGCCTTGATTCACATTTAAATTAAATAAGTGCCTCGAATTATCGGTAATACTGGAAGGACTACCTATTTCGCCACTCAGAATAGTAGGATTATTTTTCCAATTACGGGTTGAAAGTTGGGTTTCGGTACCGTCAAAACCACCATAAATAGACAATTGGGCTTTGTTTGTCAAAAAGAAAGCATCTCGAATATTTGAATTAGTAGGCTTATAAACGCCTTTCGCTACCCAAATCTCAACTGGGCAAAAAAAGGTAGGTCTCAATAATGCCGAATTCAAATCAGTAAAAGCATCTTCCCATGTTAATCCGTTGTTGCGTCCTCCAGTGGCCGAAGCGTTTACGTACAGACGAGTCGGATATACAGTAAGTACATTGGTAGTGGCTACTAAAGCAGTCTCACAAGTCGTAGTTTTACAACTGGCATAAAATAATTGGTTATCTCCCACGGGTGCGGTGTAGCTAAACGAAGCCCCCGTGCCGATTGAGGAACCACCCGTTGAGGTATTATACCATGTAACTGTACCACTGGCACAAGTAGCTAATAAATTGACACTTGTGCCTTGGCAAGCAGTAGTTGAACTTATTGAAACAGCAGTTGGAGCAGTGATTGGCGAACTTTGTAATTCATATGCCCCCATATCTACTACTCCATTATTAAAGATACGTGGGTTATTTGCTAAATCTACCCCCGAGATTCCAGTATTATCTCCAGCATTGATGGCAGGTGAGCAGGCCGTAAGTCTTAAATCTCCAGTGCTGGCATTCACAAAAAGTGGGTCGATGGTTAGAATGTTACCATTATTGTTGATGGTTGATAATGACTGGGCGTTTAAAATCCCATTAACTCCACTTTGCAAAGTTGTATTTGAAAGAGTAAGAGTGGAGGAAAACAAACGAATTTGATTACCGCCTGTATTTGCATTATTACCCCATAAAATACAGTTTTTTAAAGTAATATTTGGGGCACCAAAATTTCGTGCACTATAAATGGCACCACCTCCATACATGCATGAATTGTAAGCAAACGTACAGTTGGTCAATACCGAATTAACATTTCCCTGAGACACAAATGCTCCACAGAAACCATATCCTTGATTTTGATAGAAAACGCAATTTACAAATGTTGGGTTACAAGTTCCACTATCACCACTGTTACCAACACCTCCTCCAGTTATTGCCGAATTTTGTCTCAAAATGCAATTTGTAAAAGATGGACTACACGATGCACCATTCCTTCCATCGTTAAAAATGCCTCCACCGAAAATTTCAGATGGAAGAGTAACTTTATCTGCATTCCCACCTGTAATCACAAAACCATCGAGTTTGGCAGTGCTGTTGATACCATTGCCGTTGGCTACTACGTGGTAGCTATTATCGTTTACCTCACCTACATTGCCAATATCACCACTCAAAATGGTTTCGTTGGCTATGGGGTTACGGTTGGCTAATGTACCTGAGCCATCATTCGGGAAGCCACCATAAATGGTTACTCCGTTTTTCATGCTGAATGAAATGGCACGGTCGGTGCCTGTGGTGGGCTTATAAGTACCAGCGGCTACCCAAACCTCTTGTACACCAGAGGCGTTTATCATCGCCTGTAAATTGCTGGAGGCATTGGCCCACGAACTACCATCGCCGCTTCCCGACGCCACGGGTCTTACATAACGTATCGTCTGAGCGTAAGTAAAACTTAGGCTCAGCAGAAGAAAAAAGAAAATAAACTTGGCTTTCATGTAGTACATTTTGGATTACAATTTATTTAGGTTAGATTTAATCAAAGCATTTATTAGTAAAGGCTTTCGTCGTCTTGAAACCAAAACCGATGCTTGGTCTTTGATTTTGAGCATCGAGCAAGACTCTTCAAACTCAGCAAAGTTGAGGTTGATAAAAAAAGAGCGGTTCGGGCGAAAGAAATACTTGCAGTTTGCAAAGCGGTCTTCGATTATTTTCAGATTAGTAGCAACCAATATTTTATCGCCATTCTTAAAGTGTACGTGCGTATAATTTGAGTCAGCAACAAAATACACCACTTCCGAGGGTGATACCATTGTTCTACTTCCGATACTTATGACATTTTCCATAGCTTTTGAGTTGTTTTAGTTTACGGTAAAGTTTGTTTTATTCTGAAAGGCATAATACCTATCTATCATTTTGGCTTCATTGAAATGAAAGCAATAATTCATTTTTAGGTCTGCGGTGCTACCATCAGTGTAGTGAACCGTTCCACTAAAAAGTGAAAAAACATACACTCCTGGCAAATCTGAAAACTTCATAGCCCTTTGGCTACTGATGGGTATCTGCGTAAACCTCGAACATTTCAGCGATTGAATTTTATTTACTTCTCTCCACTTTTGCCATGCCGCAATGGCCGCATTTCTGCCCACCGAATTGGGCGAAGTCGTGTCGTCGAGTAGTTCAAAATACACATCATCAGCCAGCATTTTACTCCAAGAATCCAAGTCAAAATCTGCTTGGTAACTGATGGTTTTTTCGGCCAAAACAGCATAGTTTTGAGTAGCAATACTGAGGTCGCTATTGCTCGAATTTTCTTGTTTTTGGCAGGCAAAAAGCAAGCCTATTAGCAAGATTTTTTTGAGGGTAAAAAAGATGAATCGTCGCATCGTTTTCATATTGTTTTTGATGAAATTGATGTGACAAAGTTCGAGAAGATTAAATTTTCTATGTTAGTATATTTGACCAAAAACTTAGGTTATTTGACCAAAAACTTGTGCTATTTGGTCAAATATGTAGATATTGCTCAAAAAGAGGCCTCGAATCATTCGGGTTGGGGGATTTTTCATTGTAAGTAAAAAATAAAAAAGTCGGTTGAGAAAACCCTCTCATCCGACTTCAAAAATCTTTTTTTTACAACATATTTTTCACCTTTTCTACTCCACTTCTACCTTCACATCATGCAAACCAAAGCGTTTCAACAATTCATCAAATCGCTTGTCGCCCTTCAAAGATTTAAAGAAAGGTGATACCTTTATATCCGTAGGAATTTGCTTCAAAGCAGCCATTTGCTCAAGGTATTTAAAGCTGTTTTCTTTGTCTTTAAGCCCAGCATATACCATAGCAAAATAGGTGTAGTTATCGGGTATATTGGCCAAAGTAGTCAAGTAGTTTTTGGCGGCAACATCTTGCCCCATACAAGCTTGGGTGTAGGCAATAGCGGCCTCAATACCTTTCACGGTAGGATTAAGCTGTTTAGCTTTGGTCAAATCAGAGAATGCTTTGGGATAGTCTTTGATATCGAGGTAATGATAACCTGTACTCCAATAAAACAGATAAGAATCATTGAACAAAAGTTTCCCTTTTTTGATAGCCTCGTTGACCAAGTCTATTCTCTTGGCATACGAACAGTTCCTGATGTGTCCTCCCAAAATAACGGGTGAAAGTGGGTCTAATAAAAGTGCTTTGGTACTATACGCCAATGCCTCGTCCAACATACCAAGCGAGCGTAACATCAGACTATACCAATAATTTACCTGTGCATTGTTTGGGTTGCATCGGAGAGCAATCTGAAAGGTAGTATTGGCTTGTTCCCATTTATGTTGGTCACGATAAATAGCCGCCAGCAAACCATAAGCCTCGGCATTGGCAACATCTATTCTGATTGCCTCCAATGCCTCTTGCTCGGCCATTCTAAAACTTGAATCTAAGTTTATATAATTTAAATTACCCAAACTAAAATAAACACCCGCTTTGCTGGCATAAGCATCGGCAAAACTCGGGTCTAAGGCAATTGCCTTATCCATTTTTTCTAAACTTGCTATCATTTTTTCTTTGGTTCGGGTAGCCAATAGCTGCCTTCCCTGCAAGTATTCGTTGTAGGCCTCGGTGTTTTCCGTCTGAATCTTGTTCGATTGTTGGGTATCAATATCGCTCAATTGCTCACGCAACACCTCTATAATTTCCTTGGTTATTTTGTTAGTAATGCCAATGACATCATTTGTTTCAGCTTCAAAACTTTTTATCCAAATCGTTTTGTCTTCTCTGGCCTTCACCAACTCAATACTGACCAATATTTTTGAACCAGCCTGCTTAATGGTGCCGTCTAAAATATAGGCTACTTGAAGTTCGCTGGCAATTTGTGGGATTGTTTTTTGAGAATCTTTGAATTGAGACGAAGAGTTTTTTGAAATAACTCTGAGTTTTTTGAGTAAAGTAAGCGACGAATGAACTTGCTCCACTAAGCCATCTGCAAAAAACGCATTGTCAATATTCCCAATGTTTTTAAAAGGTAAAATGGCAATTGAATTATCGGTGGTTGTTTGGTTATCTATCGCATTATTTTTTTGAAAAAAGTAAATGCTCGAAAATAAAACTAATAAGATAGGAATTCCCCAAAGCCAATTTTTATTAAATGTTTTTGTAGAAACATGACTTTCCACGAGTACCTTATTATAAATATCTTGACTGTTATATTGAACAGTCATCTTATCTTTATTCTTTCGATATTCGGTGGGGCTTACGCCATAGCTTTCTGTAAAATATTTACTAAAACTCTGAGGGGAATCAATGCCAACCGCATAAGTAATTTCTGAAATTTTCAGTTCCGAATTAACTAACAAATCTCTGGCTTTTTGAAGTTTTCGCTGGCGAATATAAAGCGAAATAGAAAGGTCTGAAGATTCCTTAATTAATCGAAAAAGTTGCGACCGACTTAATCCAAATTCCTTACAGATAGTATCTGAAGAAAATGACTCGTTTCCGAGATTATCATCAATCAGTTGGTTGACTTTGTCTAATAAAACTACTTCTGTATTACTTAACTTCTCTGACATTCAAAATAAGCGTTAAAGCTTCACTCAATGATAGTGGGGGTACTTTGGTTACAAATGTAAGTATAAAGCGAAAAAAAATATGCTATTTCCCTCTTTAAATTTATTAGTCAAATACCTAACTTCAAGAGTTATATCATATCCAAGTTATTAAGAACAGCTATTACTATAATGTGTAACCTCCAGCATCTGGATTCAAAAAAAACTTTCTCAATTTGTTATTTAGTCATTTCTAAAATGAAGCCAATTAATATTCGTCCAAACAATTACAGAAGAACAAACCTTCTTTATATTTGATGGCTAAAGCCTTTAACAAGTCTTTTTACCTAAAATCCAAAAGCGAAAATATTTTATTCTGCTTTGGCATAAACAAATAGCATTTTTATTTGTCAAAAAGAGCAAATAACATCGTATTTCTTTTGTTTCATCATTTTCTACAATTTGTCTTTTTGATAGACATTTTCTCTAAAATATACCACTCTTGTAGATTAAATATACTGCCTTCTAAAAATATTCAATAAAATTTCTCTAATTTTCTAACAATTTGTTTCAACAATTAATTTATAATTTTAGTATATTTGCATGCTCATCCAAACAGACCATTCATGCAGTTTCTTACCCCAAAGCATGAATCAATTCAAAAATAAACTCCCCTTCAGGGGCAGGGGGTTTTTCACCGATGAAAGTAAACCTTATTACGCAAGAATCCTTTGAAAGTCGTCACCACGGCAAGAGTGAAATCGAACTCCAATCAATGTTACAAAAAATTGGTGTTGATTCGCTCGAAACACTCATCAACGAAACTGTTCCTGCTGGAATCCGTTTAAAAAATCCACTCAATTTGCCAGAAGCAAAGTCGGAAGTTGATTTTTTAGCTGACTTCAAAGCATTGGCTCAAAAAAACAAAGTTTATAAGTCATTTATTGGTACTGGCTATTATGACACCGTTGTGCCAAATGTGATTTTAAGAAATATACTCGAAAATCCAGCGTGGTACACTGCCTACACGCCTTATCAGGCCGAAATCGCACAAGGACGTTTAGAAATGTTGTTGAATTTCCAAACAATGGTGATTGAGCTAACGGGAATGGAAATTGCCAACGCTTCTTTGCTTGATGAAGGTACTGCTGCCGCCGAAGCCATGACGATGCTTCACAGTGTGCGTCCAGCTGCCAAGAAAAATGCCCAAACTTTCTTCGTTTCAGAGCTTTGTCACCCACAAACAATTGATTTGGTGATTGGTCGTGCAAAACCTTTGGGAATTAATGTTGTGGTTGGTAATCACGCAACTTATGATTTAACCAACGAAGATTTATACGGAATTTTATTGCAATACCCAGCCACCAATGGCGAGGTATATGACTATACTGATTTGATTGCTGCGGCTCACGAATTGAATGTATTTACTGCCGTAGCGGCCGATTTATTGTCATTAACACTCCTTACTCCCCCAGGCGAAATGGGTGCTGATGTAGTAGTTGGTTCAGCCCAACGTTTGGGAGTGCCGATGGGTTATGGTGGCCCTCATGCGGCTTTTTTTGCTACAAAAGATAGTTTCAAACGCCAAATCCCAGGGCGTATTATTGGTGTTTCGGTTGATGCACAAGGCAATCGTGCTTTGCGTATGGCTTTGCAAACGCGTGAGCAACACATCCGTCGTGAAAAAGCAACTTCAAATATTTGTACTGCCCAAGTTTTATTATCTGTGATGGCTTCGGCTTACGGTGTATATCACGGGCCAAAAGGTTTGACAAATATTGCAGCGAAAATCAATGGTTTGACCAAACTTTTTGCTGAATCAGTTGAAGGACTCGACTATCAAGTATTAAATAAAAACTATTTCGATACCATAACGATTCATACCGAAGACAACAGCAAAATCAAGGCAATTGCCGAGAAACATGAAGTGAATCTTCGTTACTACACCAATGGCAATGTGGGAGTTTCTTTCGATGAAAGAAAAACCATCAAAGACGTTGAGCAACTTCTAAATATTTTTGCCGAAGCGGGTGGAAAAAGCACAAAAATCAACTTAAAATCTGAGGTTGAAATTGGTTTTGGCGTAGGTCTAAACCGTACTTCCGATTTCATGACTCACCCCGTGTTTAGTAGCTACCACACCGAACACGAAATGTTGCGTTACCTAAAATCTTTGGAAAACAAAGACTTATCGTTGGTTCACTCAATGATTTCGTTGGGAAGTTGCACCATGAAACTCAACGCTACAGCCGAGATGATTCCTGTAACTTGGCCAGAATTCGGTCAAATACACCCATTTGCTCCAAAAGACCAAACCGAAGGTTATCAAGAATTATTCAAAAACTTAAACGATTGGTTGTGTGAAGTAACAGGCTTTGCTCAGATGTCGTTGCAACCAAATTCGGGAGCTCAAGGTGAATACGCTGGTTTGATGGTGATTCGTGCTTACCACGAAAGTCGTGGAGATTCACACCGTAATATTGCTTTAATTCCATCATCGGCTCATGGTACAAACCCAGCATCGGCCGTAATGGCAGGTATGCAAGTGGTTGTGAGTAAATGTGATGAAAAAGGAAACATTGACGTTGCAGATTTGAAAGCAAAAGCCGAACAGTATTCAGCAAACTTGGCTTGTTTGATGGTTACTTACCCTTCGACACACGGTGTTTTTGAAGAATCTATCATAGAGATTTGTAGCTTGATTCACTCGCATGGTGGACAAGTTTATATGGATGGTGCAAACATGAACGCCCAAGTTGGTTTGACTTCGCCAGCAACTATCGGGGCGGATGTTTGTCACCTCAACCTACACAAAACATTCTGTATTCCCCACGGTGGCGGTGGTCCAGGCATGGGACCAATCGGTGTAGCACAGCACTTAGCTGAGTTTTTACCAACGAATGCCGTTGTGGATATGGGTGGAAAATCAGGTATTCACGGAATCTCGGCTGCTCCTTACGGAAGTGCAAGTATTTTGACTATTTCGTACGCTTATATTGCCATGATGGGTGGTGAAGGCTTAACAAATGCCACTAAAAATGCGATTTTGAATGCCAATTATATCAAATCACGTTTGGAAGGCGAATACCAAATTCTTTACACAGCTGATAGCGGACGTTGTGCCCACGAAATGATTGTTGATTTGCGTCAGTTCAAAACTTCAGCAGGTGTTGAGGCCGAAGACGTAGCGAAACGCTTGATGGATTATAATTTCCACGCTCCTACGCTTTCGTTCCCAGTTGCTGGAACAATTATGATTGAGCCAACTGAATCAGAATCGAAAGCTGAACTCGACCGTTTCTGCGATGCACTTTTGAGTATCCGTGAAGAAATTCGTGAGATTGAAGAAGGAAAAACCGATAAAGCAAATAATGTGTTGAAACATGCTCCACATACAGCTCCTGTTGTATTGGTAGAAGAATGGACAAGACCATATTCAAAAGAAAAAGCGGCTTACCCACTAACTTACGTAAAAGCCAATAAATTCTGGGCAACAGTTAGCCGCATCGACTCTGCTTATGGCGACAGAAACCTCATTTGTGCTTGTGAGCCTGTGGAGGCTTATGCTGAGAATTCATAAATATTAGATACAAAAAGGGTCTGAAAGTAATTTTCAGACCCTTTTTTATTGAAAAAATCTCATGCAAAAGGAGACTCTTCGTCTTTTAAATATTGACCAATATTGAAAGAGATACCGTTGGCTATCTCAATATCTTTGTTCCAATCAATTATTGCCCAATTTTCGTCTTTGGTTGCAACTAAAACCTTCTTGCCTTCCGACATAAGCCAAATTACTTTTTCAACGCCAAACTGTAATAATTTGTCAGTTTTTGTGTAAATATAGCCATCAGGTGTACTAAAAGCCCCCAAATGAGCATCAATATCAACTTCAATCTGAATTTTTGGTGGTACAGAAATATAATGTTTATCGGCTGACTTAACTGGTAAAACACTCTTATCATAAATAACAATATCGCCTGATAAGTTATTTTTTTTACTCAAATGCAAGCCCGTTTCATTAGTCAAAACACGGTATTTTGTAAGGTCTATTGATTTGAATAGCACCATCAATAAATATTCTATGATTGTTGATTGCAAATTGCTCGAACCCATAACTTCTTCAATTGTTTTTGTTCCATTTACTACTTCTTCATACCCTTTGTAATAAATAGGTTTACCATCAATGATTTCGTAAATCAATGACGCAGGTATTTTCTTGGCAGGGATGCGAGGAAGTACCGTTCGAGGACTTTTAGTTGCTATCATTGCTTTTATTTTTTCTCAAATTTAAACATTATTTTCATTTCCGTGATTTTCTTCAAGATAATTCATTGAGGTATTTATGCTATTTTAAAAAACTTAGTAATCAAACAAAAGCAACAATTTAACTTTATTTAGTTCTTTTTTGCTCTTTATACATTATCTCTAATATAAATATGCACCAGTTCTTTTCGTCTTCATCCAAATTCTCATCTTTAATCTTCTCCTCAAAAAATGTTATTGCTTTTGGATTCAAGTGGATACCCTTAACTTTAATTGCAAACTCCATATACAATGGGTGATTGGGACTAAAAAAATGAGGGATTATTGTAGAAGCATTAAAGTAATTTTGTAAAGCTTTATCAAACTGCTCCATTTCATCATAAATACAACCTAATTGTAAATAAGATTCTGCAATGTCAGGATGTTTTTCTCTATGAATTTCTAATAATATTGACAATGACTTTTCACAATGCTTTATCGCTTCCAAAAAATCCTTTTGGCTTAAATAATACATACCTAAATTACCCCAAGACTTAGCAACATCAAGGTTGACTTCACCATAAATCCTTCTTCTAATATTTAATGCTTTTTGATGATAGTCTTTCTTTAATTCTCCTTCAGAAATAATACCTAAATTATTATACACATTTGCAGCTTCTAAACCAATTTCTCCTTTCTCAAGGATGGATAAACTTTTCAAATAGTAAAATTTTGCTTTATTAATACTATTGACATCTCCCATTTTCCGAAATACCTCCCCAATACTATTATAAACTCCCGATAGTTTAGGGTGTAAATCTCCATAAATATTTAATAATATTTTATGAGCTTCTTGCAAGCAAGACATGGCTTGTCCTAACTCGTTCTGTCCTGAAAAGAAGTTTCCTAAACTGTTATACGCAGTGGATACTTCTTCATGAGGAACACCAAAGAATACTTTATGCAGATTTAAAGATTTAATAAAATATTCATAGGCATCTTGAAATTGGGCTTGTTTTTCATAAATCAGGCCTAAATTATTATATATTGAAGTCAAATTCATATTATTAACTTCATATTCATCTAATAGCTTTATATATATATTCTTGGCTTTTTCACAATCACCAACATTAAAATAAAATAAAGCAAGAACAAAATTTAGGTCATATAGTGATTTATCTTTTTCAAGTCTGAAAGTAGCTCGAATACTTTCTGCTATTAAAATAATATGGCTTATTCCTTGTGGGTTTAGTTGAAACTCCTTTTCAATCAAAACAGAGATTGTAATAATTAATTTTCTGCATTTTTCAATTGAAAAAATTTCTCTGCTGTATCACCAATTGAATCACTTGGTGCATTTGATATGCTTCGTCTCGCAGGGATATCCAACCTCGTTTTTCTAAATTTTTTAAGGCTAAAATATTCGCATCATTATCTTGCGAATCTGTATTAATCAATGAAATAATAAGGTTCTTTTTGAATGGTAAAGAAGGAAAAATAGATAATTTAACTAACAAATCTTGTTCAAGAATTGAAAGTGCACTAATATCAAAAATAACCTGATAATATGGTAATAAGCCTTCTATTAAATCATTATTATGATTTATTTCTATATCTAAATTGTATTGAGAAAGATTAAGTCCTTTTTCTTCAAATCGTTCCAATAAAGCTTGAGGTGTTAAATCTAATGATTCTGCTGTTTTAGCTAAAATTTCAATAGTCAATGTATGAAAGCCTACCATTAAAACTAACTGTTCAACTGAAGACTCATTTATAATACGATTGTAATTGCTGTAAAATAAACGAATAGCGTCACTGATAGATAAAAGATTCAACTCAAAATCATCTCGTTGGTTACTCAGCTTTTGAAAGGATGTAGCTAAAATTTTCCAATTAAATAACTTTTCTGAAATTCGTCTAAAAAATGGGAATTGTTCGATTGTAAGATTATCTATTACAATTAATTTAAATTTGCCTTCTAAATTTGTTAAATATGGAATTATTATCCTCTCAATAATTTCAATAGAACTACTTCCGAAATTAACGGCATTACTTACTTGTTTAGAAAGATGGACCTCTCCTATATCTTTTAAAAAGGCTTCTTGTAAATCATTACCAGTTGAAAGCCAAGCAACATAATCAATTTTGTTTTCGAGTAGTAATTTTCTTAAAACAAACTTGCTCAATGTTGTTTTCCCAAGCCCTCTCATACCATAAATCAAGACTCTATCTTGATATTCCAATCGTTTAATGATTCCATTCAAATCGTTTTCTCTTCCTATAAGTTCAAAGTTTAAGTTAATGGGCAGTCCAGTTAAAAAGCGTTCATTCTTTAAGCTTTTACTATCAACAACATTTTTTATTGATTCACTCACTTTAGTCACTTCATCATGCAAGCTGCTTAATGAATTCGATATTTCCTGTAACTCCGTTTTCACCAATAACTTAAATTCTTCAAAACGTTCCTTCCCAATAATATTCACAAAACCATTCATGGTATTTGTAATACTCATTAGTAATTGCTGATTTTCTTCTGCATTTTTACTAATCTTCGCTAAATAGTAATTATTAAAAGCATCTTTTGCTTTATTATTATCTCCAGTTAGTGAATCATTGAGAAAAGAGCAAGCTAAGCTAAACCAATCAAGATTATCAAGTCCACTTCTAATATTTTGCTCGAAATTCTCGAAGCTTAAATGAGTTCTCTCTCTTTCTTTCAGTAAGTGATTTAAATCTCTTATGTGAAAGTCTAATATTTTTCTTTTTAATAAATCATTAATATTTTGCTCATCTCCTAATATAATTGACTCAATATCAGAGCTACTGATTTCCAAGTTTTGAATATAATCTTTACTCTTAATTAAATTGATTTGCTGATTAGCAACCTCAAAAATTCTATTTAATATATCAGATGGAACACTTCGTTTTCTTAATTCTTCACAAAACACTTTTGTAGCCAACCAATGAGAACATTCAACAGCTTTTTGCAAATCATTATTTAGAGGAATATCAGTATCTGAAAGGTAATCCTTTACCCTCTTTTTTATTATGTTTAGTTTACTGGCTAAAGATTCATCCACCCGATTTCCGATAAATCCTAAAGAAGTTTCAGTAATCCAAGTGAGTGTAAGTATTGAAGAAATTAATCCCATTAGATAAGAGGTGTTGTGTTAATTCGATAAAGTTAATGAAAATTTAGGATTACACTACAAAAATCAATTCTCCGAACACCCAGCAATCTGTGCTTGAAAAGTACTACCTTGTTTGGCTTCAAAGTTTGGTTCGAGCAAGATATATTTTCCTGCTGAGTAGGTTACTTTTTGGTTGGCATTGATGGCGTTATTGGCATTGGCTTGTATCCAATCCCACGATTCGATGGTGGCGTTGGGTAGTCGATTTTCTTTTTCTAACACCAACTGACTATTGCAATTGGGCGGGAGTGGTAACGTACTCATGTAAATGCCTCGCCCGTGTGTACCTACGGTCAAAACTCGGTCAGTTGAGCGATACACCAAGCCATCGCAGCGTACATTGGCCAAACCAACATTTGTCGGTTGCCAACTGGGGTTCGCTGCCGAAATGTCTGATGTCTGCCAAACGCCCAACTCGGTAGCCAAAAATACTTGTTTACGGTCGAGTGGATAAAAAACTGCCGCCCGAACGGGCATATCTTCCAAACCCGAACCCGTTTGGTCTTTGTTGAGCCAAGTTGTGCCGCCATCGTTGGTCAACCAGACCGAAGAAATACCATAATTTGAAAACGTCACCAACAGATTATCGTCGCTTGCACCAATATCTATGCACGAAATAGTGGTATTTCCCGCAGGTAAACAAGCATTATCAATTTGTGTAAAGCTCTGACCAGCAATGCCCGCATTGGCTATTTTGTAAATTTTACCACCTTTGCAACCAATAAATAAGGTATGGTCGGTCTTGCCAGCTTTCATAAACGTAATGTCCATTTTTAGGTTTACAGTCATGCTACCCAAGACAGTTCCACCACCCACATCCGTCACTCTTGAAAGGCGAGTAGTGGTAGAAGTCGTGTCGGAATATGAGTAAAATACATTGATTTTATCATTATAAGAAGCAGGATTAAGGAACTTGCCTTTATCACCATCAATGACGATAGACTCGCTGAAATCTCCATTCTGGTTATGCAGTTCATAGACATTTTTAATTCCAGAAATTATCTGCACATTTGGGTTGTCTCGGTCGATAAAACAGATATAACCATCACCACTAAAGATGGCTACATCGGTGCCTGTCCCTTGCGTAAAAATCGGTGGATTGATTCTCAACGAACCATTATCTTGCGTTCCACCAATGGCATAACCGCTTCCTGCAATATTTTTCACGGCCACACTGTAAAACTGAGCCACATTATAGCCTTTGGTTCGGCGTTGGAAAGTTGGCTCGGTAGTAGCGGCACTTCCATAATTATTAGACACAAAAACGCCTCCATCGTTGCCAATTAAAACTTGGTCTGGATTGTAAGGATTAAAAACAATGGCGTGCTGGTCGGGATACGGAAGTCCATAATAGAGCATCGTCCAGTTTGCACCGCCATCGGTAGTTTTTGCGAGATTTGTCCCGCCCGCAATCACTAAATTTGGGTCAGTTGGATGTACCGATAAAATCAGATTATACCAACCTTGATTCGATGTAAAATTTGGAGCTACAATATCTGTCCAAGTGCTACCAGCATCGCTTGATTTTTTAAACCATTTAATCTTGCCAGTATTTGGAGGAGAATCTCCGTAAGTGGAAACTGCATAAATAACCTGCGAACTTCCCGAAGTTGAGGGGGCTAAGGCCAATTCAGTTCTTGCTCCCGTATTATCGGGCGTGATGTTTGTCCAAGTTGCACCTTCGTCGATTGATTTATAAATGCCACTTCCCAAAGAGGTAATTTTACCAAAAGTTGCAAAAATTGTTTGGTCAGAGGCAATTTCTAAATCGGCAGCAAAGCTTGAACCAGAGGTAGGTAGTAAAACCTGTTGCCAAGTTGTGCCATTATCAGTTGAACGATAAACACCATTTTGAGTTGCTGCAAAAACTTTTCCGTTGGTATTTACTGCAATATCCTGCACAAAATAAAAATCGGCATTGGCAGCAGTTGCCGATAACTGCTGCCAAGTTGTGCCATTGTTTGCCGAATACCAAATACCTGCCCCACGAACAGCATCAATATTTTGCCAACCTTCGCCCGTACCTACGTACATTTTTTGTGGCGAGCTTGGGTCGAAAGCAATGCAAGAAACAGCTAAATTTGCCCAAAAATCATTAATTTTCACCCATTGCTGATTAGCATCGGTGAAATCATTATTATACCAAAGTCCGCCCGCTACTCCCCCAGCCCAGACTCTTTTATGGTTGATGTCATTGGGGTCGAGAGCTAACGCACGAGTACGGCCGCCCGCATCCGATGGTCCCATTTCATACCAATTCATCGAAGAAGCCAAACGACCTTTTTGGATTTTCTCTTGTAGATTTTTTCTTGCCGAAACGAGTCGCTCAAGCGGAACCACTCCTGTGGCAGGGTCTTGCGTGATTTCGCTTTCAAACCTTGCTCGTTCGTAAGGGTTTTCACGAAATTCTTTCTTTTTTTCTTGCCCCCAAACATTAAGAACCGAGAGCAGAGCCACAACAATGATGTAAGATTTGTGCATAAAAAATGCTCATTAAGTGAAATACTAAAGTCGTAACTTTTCACTTGATGAGCAAATTTATTTATTTTCTGGTAGTTTGTCTTTTTAAGCGTATGGAGATTCTCCTTCTTGCAGATATTGCCCAATATTAAAACTGATGCCTTCAATTACTTCAATATCTTGGTGCCAGTTAGCTATTTGCCAGTTTTCATCTTTGGTAGCAATCATTACTTTTTTACTTTCCGAAATAACCCAAATCACTTTTTCCACACCAAAAGCTAAAAGTTTATCAGTTTTTAAGTTAATATAAGCCTCAGGGAATTCAAAATTTTCAATATCAGCATCAATATCTACTTCTATCTGAATTTTTGGTGGAACACTCGCATAATGTTTATCAGCAGCTTTTAAAGGCAATTTTGAGGTTTCAAAAATAGCAATATCTGCTGATAAATTGGTTTTCTTCTCTAAGTGTAGCCCTTGCTCATTTGTCAATATATGATATTTTTTCTCATCAAGATTTCTGAACAAAATCCTAAGCATATATTGAATAATCATATTCTGTAATGTACTTGCTCCCATAATTTCACTACTTTTTTTTGTCCCACCCAATACTTCTCTGTATCCTTTATAATAGATAGGTTTTCCATCAATTACTTCATAAATCAACGAGGCTGGAATTTTCTTTGCTGGAATTTTTGGGAGCTTTTTATTTAAATTTCTAACTGCTACCATATTATTTGATTTTTGCTTTTGTAAATTTAAAACAAATAGTCTCTTTTTTTCAAATAAACCCTAAAATTCTTCTCGTAGAATTACTTTCTTTGCAAATCATTGACTAACCAAAATCCCTATGAAAAACAAAAACGCCATTATCGGAGCGGCATTTCTGATGGCAACTTCTGCCATTGGCCCAGGTTTTCTGACTCAAACTACGGTTTTTACTCAGCAACTAACTGCCAGTTTTGGCTTCGTGATTTTACTTTCAATTTTGCTGGATATTGGTACTCAACTCAATATTTGGCGAGTAGTTTCGGTTAGCCGAAAACCCGCCCAAGATTTAGCTAATGAACTTTGCTTTGGCTTGGGATACTTGTTGGCGTTTTTGATTGTAATGGGTGGTTTATCATTTAATATCGGAAATGTAGCAGGTGCGGGCTTAGGTTTTGAGGTTCTTTTTGGCATAGACGTTAAAATCGGGGCGGTAATTAGTGCGGCTATTGCCATAGGTATTTTTCTCTCAAAAGATGCAGGTAAAGTCATGGATAATTTCACTAAGATTTTGGGATTCTTGATGATTTTATTGATTCTATATGTAGTGTTTGTTTCAAATCCTCCAATTTTTGAGGCAGTTCAACGTACATTTATTCCACAAAAATTTGATGCTTTAGCTACCGTTACGCTCGTTGGTGGCACAGTTGGTGGTTATATTACTTTTTCGGGTGTGCATCGTTTGATGGATGCGGGCATCAATGGAGAAGAAAATCTACCAGAAATTAATCGCAGTGCTACTACGGGTATTTTGGTTACAGCTGTGGTGCGATACCTATTATTTTTGGCTTCTTTGGGGGTAGTTATGGCAGGTTTTACATTAAGCAAAGACAATCCTCCTGCGTCGGTTTTTCAGAGTGCAGCGGGCGAAATTGGCTATAAAATCTTCGGGGTGGTTATTTGGTGTGCGGCCATTACATCGGTGGTTGGAGCGGCTTATACTTCGGTTTCTTTCTTGCGTACTTTTCACCCAAATTTCGAGAAATACAATCGTCAAATTATTATCGGTTTTATTGTTTTCTCTACAATTATCTTTGTTTTGGTTGGAAAACCAGTAAAAACACTCGTTTTTGTAGGAATGCTTAATGGTTTCGTTTTGCCGATTGCATTGGCTATTATGTTGATTGCCAGTAGAAAATCTCGCTTGATGGGTAGCTACAAACACTCTTTAATCTTACAAATAATTGGCTGGATAGTGGTTGCAGTTATGTCTTCAATGGTAATTTATGGCCTATTTTCTTAAAAAGCTTCTCCGATTGTGGCATAAATATTCCCACTTCCGTAAGGCGAAAGTGCATAATCAAGGCGGAGATTCAGATGGTTTTTGGTGGCAACTCGCAGCCCAGCCCCATATGTAAATTTTGGTTTATTCAGACGCAAAAAACTATCATCTTCGCTTCCCAAAAATGCCATCGAACCAAACGCTACCGCACCGAGACGTTTCCAAATTTCTTGGCGAAATTCTTGTTGAATAATCAGAGCATTTTTATCTCTAAAATAGCCTTCAAAGATTCCTCGCATTTTGAATTGTCCGCCCAAATAAGCCAACTGATTAAAAGGCACATCACCAATATTCGCAACAGCTACGTAATTACTCGCCAGAACAGTCTTTTTACCAAGACTTTTATAGGTAGCTATATCGGCCGAAATCTTTGTAAAATTTCGGTTTGCCCCAAAAATTCTGCCCGATGGAACCGCAAAAAATTCACCAAAAATACCTTTTGTCGGATAAAAAACTTGGTCACGGGTATCTCGTAAAATGCTCATTCCAAGCCCCAATGTTCGAGAGTTATCACTTCCGTTGATTATGCCCGACGAGAGCTGTCCTTCTTCAATGGTACCCGTTACTTTATAATCTTCAAAGTTTACTCTGAGTCCCAGATAGGTTTTGGGTCGAATCAACTTTGAGGCAAGAAATCGAAATCTAAAATAATCGGCATCGTATTTTTCATCAGGCACCCTGTTTTCACCAATGCCCGAATAGACATAATTGTAACGAAACCAGCCATTTTCGGAGGAAAAATAGTATTTATTATTATTGACAAAAATCTTGAAAGGAAAGAAAACTAAAATTTGTCGATTCTGAGTAAAAGTTGTTCCAAACGAAATTTGTGAAAGATTTGAGCCAAGCGAATCTTTGGCAAAACCAAAAACGGCCGAACCAGCCACTCCTCCCCCAAATCGAGTTTCGGGAAGTCTGAATACTACTGGAAGTGCTACGATACTCCTTTCTCTTAGAAATCTCTTTTTGGTGGAATCTTGTGCAGAAATAGTCTGAATAAAACTCGATAATATAAAAAACACGATATAATATTTCATGCTCGAAAGTCGAATTATCAATGAATCACTAAACCATTTACGGTAAAATGTCGAATATAGTCTTATACCCTTTTCAATAAAAAACGATTTACAGCATGATTTGTTTTGTAACTTCTCACATTCAACTATAAAGATGTTTTCTTTGGCGTTGTCCCCACAAATTCTTTCAAATAAAAAGGCTCAAAATCGGCAACATTTTCAAATTGTTGCTGTTCAAAAGCATGAACAGCCAACGCACCAATACTTTTGGCTGAGGGGAAAATAGTATGGTTCAAAAAAACAGCATTTAGATTACCGCCCAAAGTAGCTCGACATTTTTCGGCACCATCGCCAAAGAAGATTATCTGATGATTTTCGAGTAAATCCGCAAACGACGTTTCATCAATGATTTTGGCTTGTGTTGGCTCTATGACTTCAAGCGTATCGGCCTTATAAACAGCACAATAAACCTCCATTCGTCGAGCATCAAGCATAGGAGCAAGCAATGGTTGATGATTAATGCTTGATGTTGAATTATTTTTTTTACCCAACATCCAACATCCAACATCGAACATTAAAAAAGCCATTGCTTCCAAAGTATTAATAGCAATCAGTGGTTTTTCGAGCGTGAAACATAAGCCTTTGGCCGTAGAAACACCGATTCGTAGGCCAGTGTAAGAACCTGGGCCTTTCGCAACGGCGATGGAATCAATGTCTTGGAGTGTTAAACTGGCTGTTTTCACCACATGCTCAATGAGGGTAGTGAGCATGCCAGAAGAAGATTTTTCGTTATATAATTCACTGGCTGATAATAACTTACCATCGTGATGAATGGCAGCCGAACAAGCTTTCGTAGAAGTTTCGATACTGAGAATAGTGGGCATTGAGCGATAATTAAGAATGTAGAATTAAGAATTAAGAATGAACAAACACCTTAATTTGACATAACTTTTTGCAAAAATAAGTATTTGTAAATTATATTTTAACCAAAGTGATAAATCAATCTACATCGCACGGACAACCCCGTCTTAATTCTACATTCTTAATTCTACATTCTTAATTACTGTTATTTACTCCTAATCGCAATCACGGGGTCGAGGCGGGCGGCTTGCCATGCAGGTAAAATACCCGAAATCACCCCAATTGCACTCGAAATCAATAAACCTTTTAGAATATTTTCAGTAGTTAAAATAATATCAAGTGAGCCAAGTGGCAAGAAACTCAGAAAATAAACCAACAAAATACCGCACAATCCGCCAATTAAGCAGAGAAATATTGACTCAAACAGAAATTGATACAAAATAAAAGAATTTTTAGCACCCAGAGATTTCTGGATTCCTACAATATTTGTGCGTTCTTTTACTGACACAAACATGATATTAGCAATACCAAATCCACCGATTAGGAGCGAAAAAAGCCCGATAATTGTTCCTGCACCACCAATAACAGCAAATAATTCACCCAATGCAGCCGCAGCCGCTTCTGGACGATTAAGAGCAAAACTGTCTTCTTCCGCTGGGCGTAAACCTCTTTTCGTACGCAAAAGTCCAGTAGTTTCACCTTCCAATTCAAAAAGACCTTCATCATTTTCAAAGCCTTTAAGTACTATATCGCCATAGGGTTCACCCGATGAAAAAATACGTTTGTGCGAAAGAAACGGAATAAATACTTTTTCGTCGGGATTACCACCAAAATCGGCAATTTGCTTACCTTTTCGCTCCTGCACCCCTATAACCGTAATATTCTGTCCTTTCATCTTGAAAGTTTGTCCGATTGGGTCAGAATCAGGAAATAAAGCATCAGCAATATCTGCTCCCAAAATCCCTACACTTCTACCCGATTCTACTTCTTGTGGAGCAAAATATCGACCATTGATAATCGGCACTTCGGTAATTTCAGTAAAATCATAAGTGATTCCTTGACACAAAGCTTCAATACTATTATTACCTTTTTTGCAAGAAACCCCGCTCGCAAAATCCATCATCGCTACGGCTTGGGCATTTTCGAGGTTATCTTTTAAGTATCTAAATTCTTCATACTTCGGTTCGGGACGACGAAAATATTTCCACCACGGATAATCACCACCACCAAAAAACCAAGGCCATTTCTGCACATAAATTACATTCGTACCGATCGAATTTAAACTGCCTTTGATGTTAGATTCAAGCGAATCTACCATTGTATAAACCCCAATAATTGAGAAAATACCAACCGTTACGCCCAAAAGCGATAAAACCGTACGTAATAAATTTTCTTTTAAAGCGTTCATCGCAAAACGAAAACTCTCAAATATCAGTAAGAATACTTTCATATTTTCTCGCCCAGCAGGACAGTTTTTTTGAATTAATAATTTTACGAAAATAGGTCTGTGAAATTACTTTCGGAAATGAATTTCGTCAATCAGTAGTTTTTAGTAAATTAACGGCAAATTTCAAGGATATATGGGACTACCTCTGCCTTACATACATATCAACAAACTGAAGAATATATGAAAAAAACACTTTTACTCCTAAGCCTATTTACGATTGTATTTGCTTGCAAAAACAAACCTACTCAAACAACCGATGGAGTTTCGAGCAAATCAAAGGATTTATTTGTCCTTTTTGAAGAAGACCCTAACCAAAAAGCATTTTTCTCCGACCGTAAAGGTGTAATCGGTCAAAACGGAATGGTAGCCTCTGCTCACCCCGAAGCCTCAAAAGTTGGTGTAGAAATCATGAAAATGGGCGGAAATGCCATTGATGCCGCCGTTGCTACGCACTTTGCATTAGCAGTTGTATTTCCGTTTGCAGGAAATTTAGGCGGTGGTGGATTTGCGGTTATCAGAGATAAAAATGGCAAAGCATACACGCTCGATTTTAGAGAAAAAGCACCACTAAAAGCCAACCGAGATATGTATTTAGATGCAAAAGGCGATGTGATTCAAGGTTTAAGTCTGCTTGGGCATTTGGCAAGTGGTGTTCCTGGAGCGGTTGATGGAATGGTAGAAATTCATCAAAAATTTGGAAAATTATCTTGGGCAAAGGTTGTGCAACCAGCCATTGATTTGGCAGAAAAAGGCGTAGTTCTGACCGACCGTGAGGCTCTTGGCTTAAATAATAATAAACAAACTTTCAGAAAAGTTAACGGTGAAAATACACCATATTTTATGAATCCCGAAAACCGTGATTGGGTAAAAGGAGATTTATTGATTCAAAAAGATTTAGGTAAAACACTACGTACCATTCAAGAAAAAGGGAGGAATGGCTTTTACGAGGGCGAAGTGGCTGATTTATTGGTCAATGAAATGAAAAAAGGTGGAGGTATTATCTCGCACGAAGACCTAAAAAAATATCATTCAGCTTGGCGTGAACCTATTACGGCCAATTATAAAAATTATAAAATTATCACAATGCCACCTTCATCGAGTGGTGGAGTGGCTTTGGTGCAGCTTTTGCACTTTGTTGAACCTTATCCTTTGCGTAAATGGGGTTTTAATACTGACTCAACCGTGCAAGTAATGATTGAGGCCGAACGCCGAGTTTATGCCGACCGT
The DNA here is from genome assembly GCF_040253585.1 of Emticicia sp. W12TSBA100-4. NCBI lineage: Bacteria > Pseudomonadati > Bacteroidota > Cytophagia > Cytophagales > Leadbetterellaceae > Emticicia > Emticicia sp. W12TSBA100-4. The sequence goes on along the minus strand of NZ_JBELAU010000019.1, from coordinate 66,624 downwards.
GCCGAATGGATGGGAGACATGGATTTTGTAAAAGTGCCAATGAAAGAGTTAATGAGTAAAAGCTATTTAGAAAGACGTTGGAAAGATTTCAATTTTGAAAAAGCTACCGATAGTAAAAATATTGGTGGTGGAAATATAACAGGGAAAGAATCGAACGAAACTACGCACTATTCGGTGGTTGACAAGGAAGGAAATGCGGTTTCGATTACAACGACCCTCAACGGTGCTTATGGAAGTAAAGTTGTAGTTTCGGGTGGCGGCTTTTTGATGAATAATGAAATGGACGATTTCAGCATCAAAGCTGGTGTGCCAAATATGTTTGGTTTGATTGGCAGCGAAGCCAACGAAATTCAACCCGAAAAACGTATGCTTTCTTCAATGACACCAACAATTGTAGAAAAAGATGGGAAGTTTTTAATGGCAGTAGGCACGCCAGGAGGTTCTACTATTATTACTTCAGTTTTTCAAACAATCTTGAATGTAACCGAACACGGAATGACGATGCAACAAGCCGTAAATGCCCTTAAATTCCACCATCAATGGTTGCCTGACCGTACGGTTTATGAACCAAATGCTTTCAGTGAAAAAACAGTAAACGCCTTAAAATCAAGAGGATATATTATTGATGCTCAAAAAGGCACACTCGGAAGAATGGACTGCATTATGCTACGCCCAGATGGTACACTTGAAGGTGCATCTGACCCCCGTGCAGATAATACAAGTGTGGGATATTGATTTTAATTGAGAATGTAAAATGGATAATTGAGAATGTAGTTCTTCAACTTGAAACTCATTATTAATTATCCATTTTCAATTACCTCCCGATAATTCCTTTCGCTATCAGATATGGGATTATTAACCAAAGTAAGCCTTTTATCAAAAAAAATAGAAAACCAGCCCACCCGAGCCGCTTAAACCATTGCTTAAATTTCGACTGTTCTTCCATAAAACAATTTTACTGTTGACCATCGACCATTGACGGTTGACTATTTGTATAATTCTTCAACAAAAACATAAGGCCAATAGTTGCAATCAACGAAAAACCTACGATTGAAAGTGGCACATCATCCATACTTTCTAAGTCAGTTTTCACAATTCCAATATTATGCAAATACATAATTGTTACGGCCAAGCCATTATTAAAAATGTGGGCAAAAATAGGCACACGAATATTTCCTGTCCATAAATAAAAATAGCCAAACAATACGCCCAACATCATGCGGGGCAGAATACCGTAAAACTGAAAGTGAATAACGGCAAAAATGAATGCAGACACCCAAATTGCTATGTGTGGATTTCCCGTTCCGAGCAACAATTTTCGCATGATTAAACCTCTAAAAAGCAATTCTTCGCCTATACCTGCAATTACAGCAATGACCAAAAACACCAATAAAAATTGCCAAAAAGAAGTAAAATCTGTGAAAAACTTAGTTGTTTCAGCCAATTTATCTTCCATTCCTTTCAATAATGCTTCTAAGCCTTTCAATGATTCAGGAAACGTAACTGCTTGATTGAGTTCTTGCAACCAACCATTAAAACCCATAAAAGCCATTTGGGTTAAAACCACCATCCCGAATACTGGCAAGGCAGGTACTTTATCAAAGTTTAGGTCTTGCCAAGATTTTTTCTCAATCTTTATCCAGTAAAACCACGCAGTGCCAACAAATCCGATAAACGAACCCAAACCTTGCCCTAAAATCATTCCAAGCCACGCATTGGGTAATTTTGAAAAATCACCATCACTATTCGCAAAATCAGTTAATGTAGCACCAGCTGCCATCATCACTAAAATCTGAATCACACCTCCCAAAAATAAAAAGCCTATCAGAAACAGGCCAATTATGACAAGAAGCGATGAAGCGGCGGGGTTTTCACGAGAATCGGTAAGTTTCATAAGTTTTTTCGTAATTTTGTGGTAAAATTATTCAGTATTTCCTGTATTAGCAACGTTTCTTTAGCTTTTAGCTTTTAGACGTTAGCTTTGGTCTTTTCAAGTTAAGGAATTATTATACATCAATTCTGGTTAATATTTTTAAACAATTAAAGTAAAATCGGACCGCCGAGGCGGCTAAAAGCTAATTGCTAAAAGCAGAAATATGGCAAAAATAGGTAATATAGATTTAGGAGAATTTCCACTTTTACTCGCTCCAATGGAAGATGTGAGCGACCCTCCTTTTCGTTTAGTTTGTAAAGAAAACGGTGCTGATTTGATGTACACCGAGTTTATTTCTTCAGAAGGATTGATTCGCAATGCGGCCAAAAGTGTGATGAAACTTGATATTTTTGAGTACGAACGTCCCATTGGAATTCAACTATTTGGTAGTGATGTTGAAACAATGGGCGAGTGTTCTCGGATTGCCACAGCAGCAACACCCGATTTGATTGATATTAATTATGGTTGTCCAGTAAAAAATGTAGCATGCCGAGGTGCAGGAGCTGCCTTATTGCAAGATATTCCGAAGATGGCAGAAATGACCGCTTCGGTAGTAAAAAATACCCATTTACCTGTCACGGTTAAAACACGTTTGGGCTGGAATGAAGAAACCAAAAATATAGAAGAAGTTGCCGAACGGTTACAAGATGTTGGTATTCAAGCTCTTACGGTGCATGGACGCACCCGAGCTCAAATGTATAAAGGCGAAGCCGATTGGACTTTGATTGCTAAAATCAAAGAAAACCCACGCATCAAGATTCCTATTTTTGGCAATGGAGATATTGACTCTCCCGAAAAAGCCCTTGAATATCGCAATCGCTTCGGAGTGGATGGCATTATGATTGGTCGTGCTGCCATTGGTTATCCTTGGATTTTCAACGAAATCAAACATTACTTCAAAACTGGACAAAAACTCGCTCCACCAAGCATCGAACAGCGAGTTGATGCCGCCAAGAAGCACTTAGAGTTTTCGATGAAATGGAAAAACGAACGCCAAGGAATTTTAGAGATGCGTCGTCATTATAGTAATTATTTCAAAGGATTACCCAACTTCAAAGAATACCGAATGCGTTTAGTCCTTTCGATGGATTTCCAAGAAATTCTTTCCATTCTCAACGAAGTTTCAAAAGTTTACGACGGTTTTGTCCTCGAAAAACAAGAAATAAAAGTTGAATATGCTGGAGTAGATTAAATCCAATGCCTCAATGATTGAATGAGAGAATGAATGAATATTAAATTAATTCTTAATCACTCATTCAATCACTCGCTCATTCAACCATTCTATCAATCACTCATTCAATCATTGAGGCATTCACTCATTTCATTATGAATAAAAAGACCTTTACAAATCCCGAAAACCGAACACTTATTTCTTGGCTTTTACTTAGTTTACTGGCCATTATGTGGGGTTCTTCGTTTATTATTATCAAAAAAAGCCTTGATGCTTTCACGCCAGTTCAAATAGGAACCGTCAGAATTCTGGCGGCTGGATTGGTATTTTTACCGTGGATAATATCCTCTCGTAAACAATTTCCTAAGGAGAAAACCAAATACTTTATCGCTTCAGGGCTTTTAGGTTACTTCCTACCTGCATTCTTATTTGCATTTGCAGGAAGTAAGATAAACAGCTCATTATCAGGCACTTTAAACTCTGCAACACCTCTTTTTGTATTGATTGTTGGAGCAATTTTCTTTCAACAAATTATCAAACGTTGGCAAGTAGCAGGTTTGATTTTAGGTTTTGCAGGAAGCGTAATTTTAGTGCTTTCATCAAGCAAAGATGGCCTTTCAATTAATCAGCTAAACCCTTATGCTCTACTGATTATCTTGGCATCATTGATGTATGGCTTCAACGTAAATATCGTGGGTAAACATTTGAGTGGAATCAACGCCGTTTTATTGAGTGGCTGGACGCTTTTTAGTGTAGCCGTAATCTCAGCTATTATTCTTTTCTCGACCGATTTTGTTTCCCGCATCAATGCCGATACTATGCAGCCACTATTGATGTTGCTACTACTCGGAGCAATCAACTCGGGCATTGCAGCTATTATTTTTAACTATGTTTTGCAGATTTCTTCACCTGTTTTTGCTTCTTCGGTAACTTATTTAATTCCTGTTGTGGCAACATTGATGGGTTTCATTGATGGCGAATCTATATCTTTTTTGCATTATTTTGGTATGACAATCATTCTGGTTGGTGTATATTTGATAAATAAAAAGTAGTTATTGTTGCAAACTGTTGTTTTTGGTTGAACGTTGTTTATAATCAACAAGTTGAACGAAAACTAAGTGCAACAATCTGTTACAACATCTAACATTTTCAAACAAAAACTTCAACCATGCTAAAAGCAATCATAGACAACCAAACTTTTGAGATTTCAGATGAAAAAGGAGAAGTTTCAGTAAATAATCAACCATTTTTGTGGGATTTCCGTGATATTTCTGATAATCATTTTCATATCATAAAAGATAATCAATCATATAATGCCGAACTCGTTGAGGCAAATTATACCGAAAAAATCTTTAAACTGAAAATAAACGGGACAATTCACACCGTCAATCTCAAAAATCGTACAGATTTGCTTTTAGAAAAAATGGGAATGAGCAGTGCTGCTTCGGCCAAACTCAACAACCTCAAAGCACCAATGCCAGGTTTGATTTATGAAATGAAAGTAAAAGTAGGAGATGAAGTAAAAAAAGGAGATGTATTATTAATTTTAGTAGCTATGAAGATGGAAAACGCCATCAAAGCCGCAGGCGATGGAATTGTGAAAAGTATCAAAACTAACACAGGCGATAGCGTAGAAAAAGGGCAGTTAATCATGGAATTTGAATAGAAATAGGCATTAAACATATTATTGAAGCCTAAGTGTGGCACACTTTTCTGTTTAATACAAAAAGGTGTGCCACACTTGTTTTAATAGTTCAATTCAAAATTCTACCTTCAAAATTTTCCAAACTCAAAAATTTAACCCTAACTTTGCTTTAAAATACACCCTCAATGTCTGAACTAAAATACAAGCGAATCCTCCTCAAATTAAGTGGCGAAGCCCTCAACGGTGGCGATAAAAGCCAAATTATTAACTCCGATATTCTTTCGCAATACGCCCAAGAAGTTAAATCTATTATTGATGCAGGTTGCCAAGTAGCAATCGTAATCGGCGGCGGAAATATCTTTCGTGGAGCAAGCCAAAACTCTGGTATCGACCGTGAACAAGGCGATTATATGGGTATGATTGCCACCGTTATTAACGGAATGGCCATCCAAAGTGCCTTAGAAAAAGCTGGTTTAAACACACGCTTGATGTCGGCTATTAAAATGGAACAAGTTGCTGAGCCATTTATTCGTCGTCGTGCGATTCGTCACCTCGAAAAAGGCCGCATCGTAATCTTAGGTGCAGGAACAGGAAACCCCTATTTCTCGACCGATTCGGGCGGAGCATTAAGAGCCAACGAATTGGGCGTTGATGTTTTGATGAAAGGCACAAGCGTTGACGGAGTTTATACAGCCGACCCACGCAAAGACGCAACCGCCACCAAATACGATAAAATAAGCTACGAAGAAGCCATCAACAAAAACCTAAAAGTGATGGATTTGACGGCCTTTGCACTATGTAAAGAAAACAAAATGCCAATTATTGTCTTTGATATGAATGTTGCAGGCAATTTGATGAAAGTGGTAAAAGGCGAAAACGTTGGTACTTTGGTAGGAGATTAATTGAATATTTATAAATATTGTAGTTTAGAAATACGAAGTTTAAGAAAATGGAAGAAATAGAATTAGTCCTTGATATGGCGAAAGACACGATGGAACGTGCCTTGAAACATACGCAAATCGAACTTTCAAAAATCAGAGCAGGGCGTGCTTCTACCCAAATGCTCGATGGAATTCTGGTTGAATATTATGGCTCGCCTACGCCATTGAGTCAAGTTTCATCAATCAGCACACCTGATGCTCGCACAATCTCAATCAAGCCTTTTGAGCGTAAACTCATCAACGATATTGAGCGTGCCATTATCAACTCAAATATTGGTCTTTCACCTGCCAATGATGGTGAATTGATTCGTCTGAATATCCCACCGTTAACCGAGGAGCGTCGTAGAGAATTAGTAAAAAAAGCAAAAAATGAAATCGAAGTTGCTCGTGTGAATATTCGTAAGGTACGCCAAGAAGCCAACGAAGAATTAAAGAAAATTCAGAAGGATGGTGGCTCGGAAGATGAAGTAAAAAAAGCAGAAGAACGTGTTCAGAAAATGACTGATAGCTACATCACGAAAGCCGAACAATTAATGGCCGAAAAAGAAAAAGACATCATGCAAGTATAGTGTAGCACAATTTTCCAAATTGTGCAAAATAATAGAAAGCCTGCTCCAAACAGCAGGCTTTTTTAATGAAATCTTTATAAATTGCGTTATAATTTGGGATTTAACAACTTTTCAAGGATGCCAAGTCTAAGTTAAAATAACTAATTCCCCAAGAACCAATAACCAGTATCGACCCCTATGAATCCTGCCGAACGCATAAGCGAACTAACCGAAAAACTCAATTACTACAACCAACGCTACTACATGGATAGTGTATCGGAGATTTCTGACCAAGAGTTTGATATACTCTTGAAAGAGTTAGAATCGCTCGAAAATCAATATCCCGACTTAAAATTACCTGAATCGCCAACGCACCGAGTGGGCGGCACTATTACCAAAAACTTTGCGAGTGTCGAACACCGGTACCCGATGCTTTCGTTGGCCAATACTTACAACGAACAAGAACTCATTGACTTCGACGAAAGAGTAAAAAAAGGACTCAACGGCGAGACCTACGAATATATTTGCGAGCTAAAATTCGATGGAATTTCGCTCTCAATGACCTACGAAAACGGCATTTTTGTACGTGGTGTAACTCGTGGCGATGGTGTAAGAGGTGATGATATTACCAATAACGTAAAGACAATAAAAACGTTACCACTTAAAGTAGCTCCCCCATCGGGGGTGGGGGGAGCTTTTGAAATTCGTGGTGAAGGTTTTCTCCCCTACTCATCATTTGAAAAAATGAACTCTGATGCCGAAGCAGCGGGCGAAGAAAGTTACGCCAATGCTCGAAATGCCGCTTCAGGAAGTTTCAAATTACAAGATTCGGCCGAAGTTGCACGTCGTGGCCTTGATGCTTATGTTTATCAGTTTTTATCAGATGAAGAAGTTTTTGCAACGCACGAAGAAAGCCTCATTGCACTCAAAAACTTAGGCTTTAATGTTTCACCAACTTGGCAAAAATGCTCTGATATTCAGTCAGTTATCGAATATATTAAACTTTGGGATGAAAAACGTTTTTCATTACCACTCGCTACTGACGGTATCGTGATCAAACTCAATTCGATTGCACAGAGAGCCGAACTGGGTTACACGGCTAAGAGTCCACGTTGGGCAATTGCCTATAAATACAAAGCCGAATCGAAACCTGCTATTTTGAAAGCCGTTACCTATCAAGTTGGTCGTACGGGGGCAATTACACCAGTTGCCGAACTTGATAACGACAAACTAAATGGCAAAGGAATACATTTATCTGGCACAACAGTAAAGCGTGCGTCGCTCCACAATGCCAACGAAATTGAGCGTCTGGGCCTTAGAATTGGTGATACTGTATTTGTAGAAAAAGGTGGAGAAATCATTCCGAAAGTAACGGCCGTTGATTTATCGAAGCGAGATATGTTCAACACGCAAGAAATTGTTTACCCAACAACTTGCCCCGAATGTGGTGGTACATTGACTCGTAAAGAAGGCGAAGCAAATCACTATTGCACCAACGAAAAAGGTTGTCCGCCACAAATTCGAGGTCGAATCGAGCATTTCATTCACCGAAAAGCGATGAATATTGATAGTTTAGGTGAAGGAAAAATCGAACTTCTATATGACAAAGGCTTGGTCAACGACATCACAGATTTATATGATTTAACCTACGAAAAACTTTTCGGACTCGAAAAAGTAACAGAAGATGAACTCACAGGAAAAATCAGGAAGATAGGTTTTAAAGAAAAAACCGTACAAAATATCTTAGATGGCATCGAAAAATCGAAACAAGCACCTTTCAAACAAGTGCTTTTTGGCATCGGTATTCGTTATGTAGGTGCAACGGTGGCCGAAAAACTGGCGAGTTTCTTTAAAAATATTGATAATATCAAAAATGCTGATTACGAAACGCTTCGCACGGCTCCCGAAATTGGCGATAAAATTGCCCAAAGCATCGTAGAATATTTTCAAAACGAAGAAAACCAAGTTTTCATCGAAAAACTACGATTAGCTGGCTTACAGTTTTCGGCACAAGACGAAGTAAAAGAAATAGAAGGCGACCAACTCGCAGGAAAGACATTCCTTTATACAGGCACATTTGCCAATTTTGAGCGTGAAGCCCTCGAACAAAAAATCGAAGCCAATGGCGGAAAAGTTGTGAGCGGAGTTTCAGGAAAATTAGATTTTCTGATTGTGGGCGAAAAACCTGGAGCATCAAAAATACAAAAAGCCCAAAAACTCAACGTCAAGATGATTTCGGAAGACGAGTTTATGGCGATGCTTTAATAGTTTAGAGTTCTGAGTGTAGAGTTAAAATTCATCACTCAGAACTCTAAACACAGAACTCACTTTAATGCTGCACAAATCCACATTCCAATAGTGCAGCATCCCAAACCAAGCGATTCACGCCCCAACTCAATATTTATCGTTTTCATACCTTGATTCAACAAAACGCCCTCCCATGCTGGTGGAAATTGGTTGATTGCCCACATCAAAAAAAGCAAGCCAATGCCAAAATACATCACTTTATCGCCTTTCCCTTGCAGCTTATAATAACACAAATACGTCGGAATCAAATAAACCGGAATCCATACATAAGGGTCTGGGTCATTATATTGCACAAGAGCAAAAACAAAAAACATTACTACAAAAAACCATAAGATTACTTTCTGTACCATAATTTTAAAGACTTTGGGTTAGGAATATTTCTCAAAACAAACAAAATTACAATGAAGGCTTTTCAAAAAATATGATATATCTCCTTAATTTTTTTTAATGTCATAATATTACCTATCAAGTCACTGATTATCAGTTAATTATATTGATTTTTACATCAAATTATCAAAAAACTATTAATTTTGTCAAAGAAAACGTTTGCAGACAGTCAAAAATTTACTACTTTTGTGTCGGCAAATTACCAGCTCCTGCTGAATCCCCCAGGTCTTGACCGAAGCAAGGGTACTGTGGTTGAGCGGTGAATTTGCCTTTTTTTTTGACTTATTCGCATCAATATATTTGTAATTTCTATGTCTAATTGCCCCATGGCATAGGAGTTCCCAACAAAAAGTCCCCCTTTAGGGGATAGGGGTTTTTTCTCCATGAAATTTTTTATTGATACAGCCTCTCTCAAAGACATTCAAGAAGCACAAGACCTCGGCATTCTTGACGGCGTAACTACCAACCCTTCATTAATGGCCAAAGAAGGTATTTCTGGCAAAAACAATGTCATGCGTCATTATAAAGCAATCTGCGATATTGTAGATGGTGATGTAAGTGCTGAAGTTATTGCTACAACTTTCGAGGAAATGATTGCCGAAGGTGAAGAATTAGCCGAAATCGACGAGCAGATTGTAGTAAAAATACCGATGATTAAAGACGGTATCAAAGCTATCAAATATTTTTCGGAAAGAGGTATCAAAACCAACTGTACGTTAGTATTCTCGGCAGGACAAGCTCTTTTAGCTGCCAAAGCTGGTGCAACTTATGTTTCTCCATTCGTTGGTCGTTTAGATGATATTTCATCAGATGGCATGATTTTGATTGAAGATATTCGTACAATTTATGACAACTACGGCTTTGAAACGCAAATCTTAGCTGCTTCAGTACGTCATCCTTTACATATCTTACAATGTGCTAAAATTGGTTCTGATGTAATGACTGGTCCACTTTCAGCTATCATGGCTTTATTGAATCACCCATTGACTGACAGCGGTTTAGCTAAATTCTTAGCTGACCACGCCAAAGCAAACGGAAAATAAAATTAATGTAGAATTAAGAATGTAGAATTGAGAATGTCGGTAGTACTTCTTTAGTATCAACCTATAAAATTATTTTCAATCATTCTACATTCTTAATTCTCAATTCTTAATTTATGCCAGTCATTTCACTACAAAACGCTTTTATTTACCAACGAGACCAATTGGTTTTGTCGGATGTAAATTTTAGTATCCAAAAAGGAGAATTTGTATATCTGATTGGTCGAACTGGTAGTGGAAAATCTTCACTTCTACAAACGCTCTACGCTGATCTTTGGCTTGAAAAAGGCAGTGGCGTTGTTGGTGGATTCGAACTTCATGCTCTGAAACGCTCCCAAATCCCTTATCTTAGAAGAAATATCGGCATCGTTTTTCAAGATTTTCAGTTGTTAAGTGATAGAAACATCGACAAAAACCTCCGCTTTTATTTAAAAGCCATGGGTTTGACTGAAAAAACAGAAATGGATAAGCGAATTACGGAAGTGCTCGCGTTAGTCAATCTCCCACATATTCTCGAAAAAATGCCACATCAACTCTCTGGTGGTGAGCAGCAAAGAGTGGGCATCGCCCGAGCATTGCTCAACAAACCCGATATTATCTTAGCCGATGAACCAACGGGTAACCTTGACCCCGAAATGTCAGTAGAAATTCTGAAACTTTTCCTCGATATTAATGCGAAATCAAATACTGCCGTTCTGATGGCAACGCATGATTTTGAGCTTATCGAACGCTTCCCGCACCGTACACTCTACTGCGATAAAGGTCAGGTTCGTGACCTTGCTGAAAGTATGTAAATTTTTATCGTCGCACAATTTTCTAAATTGTGCCGCACCAAACACAATTTAGAAAATTGTGCTACTACAAAACCTTTTTTCATGAGCAAATATATTTACGGAATTGATTTCGGCACGACCAACTCGGCACTCGCAATTCTTGATACAGAAACCAATAATTTAGTTAAACTATTTACAATCCCTTCACTGCTATTTTTCCCTGAGCCTGTCAATCCAAAAGAGCCTGTTGTTCCAACGGTTGGGCATGATGCAATTTCGCTCTATGTGCAGAATCGTATGCGTGGACGATTTATGAAGTCTATCAAAAAGGTTTTACCCAATAAAAGCTTTATTGATACTCGCATCGGCTCGAAAAACTACCGTGCAGAAGATTTGGTGGCTTTGATTTTAGTTCATTTAAAGAAAGTAGCTGATGAATTTGTAGGAGAAAACGTCAAAACAGCTGTAATTGGCCGCCCAGTAGTTTTCGATGAAAACCCTGAAAAAGATGCTTTAGCTCAAGAAAGATTATCAAAAGCAGCACAAATTGCAGGTTTTGAAGAATTTTACTTTCAAATGGAACCCATCGGTGCGGCTTTTACTTATGAACGCCAAATCGAAAATCAACAATTGGTCTTGGTGGCCGATTTTGGTGGAGGTACATCCGATTTTTCGTTGATGAAACTTAACCCCGAAGCTATTAATCAAGCCGATAGAACGGCTGATATGCTCGCACAAGGAGGTATTTATATCGGTGGCGATAGTTTCGATTCTGATATTATGTGGCACAAAGGTACACCTCATTTTGGGCGTGGTGTAAAAGAAGAATTTACTCCTGGGAAACCGATTGATTTACCTCTTTCGTATTTTTATAGCATTTGTTCATGGGAAAAAATGAACTTCCTCGACTCGCTCCGTATGAAGTTGAGCATTGCTAAATCTTACCAATATTCGGGCAAAGATTATCGAGTAAAAAATCTTCAAACCTTGATTGAACAGAATTTAGGTTATGTACTTTTCAAGCAAATAGAAAAAGTAAAAATCGACTTAACAAAGTCAGATGATGCAGTATTTGAGTTTAACGAAAGTGAAATAGCCATCAACGAACCCATTTCGATTCAAGCATTTTCAGAAGAAATCATTGATAAAAACGTAGAGAAAATTGAACAATATTTGCAAGAGTTTCTCGACAAAAATCAAATAAAAAATGAAGATATTGATGTAGTATTTATGACGGGCGGAACTTCGATGGTTAGACCGTTGAACAATATTTTTATGCAGCGTTTTGGAACCGAAAAAATCAAATCAGGCGATAATTTTAATAGTGTAGCAATGGGTTTAGCTTATAGCTATCGTGTTTTGGCTGAGGCTGAAATTTCTTGATTTTTTTATATATTGCAAGAACTATTCAATTTCTACTTAATTTTTAAAACTTACTATTGATATGTCTGCTTTAGAAACCGTAAAAAAATACTACGATTGTTTTAATAACAAAGATTGGCAGGGAATGTTGGCTCTTGTTCATCCTGAAATCAAACACCAACCCAACCAAGGTGATGAACGAATTGGTATTGAATTATTCACGGCATTTTTGCAAATGATGGATGAATGTTACGAAGAAACACTCACCGAAATTGTACTTTTGAGCGAACCAACTGGCAACCGTGTGGCCGCCGAATTTATAGTAAATGGAATCTATAAAAAAGGTGACGAAGACTCACCAGCCGCTCACGGACAAAAATATGTGTTGCCCGCTGGAGCATTTTTGGAGGTAAAAGGCGATAAAATTACTCGTGTAACTACTTACTACAACCTTCCACTTTGGATAAAGTTGGTTTCATAAGAAAATGGCTCAGCTTTCATATATCACCAAAACAGGTGCATTAATAACATCTGTTTTCGAAGACCTCGCTCAGCTAAGAATTGCAGTCTTTAAGGCTTTTCCGTATCTCTACGAAGGAAGTATTGATTACGAAAAAGAATACCTCAAAGTTTATTCTGAGTCTGAAAATGCTTTTTTATTTGTAGTCTATGATGGCAGCAAAATGGTTGGAGCAACTACTTGCATTCCTTTGATAGATGAAACTCCCGAAGTACAAGAGCCTTTTATAAATGCGGGAATCGAACTCGAAAGTGTGTTTTATTTCGGAGAAAGTATTCTTTTGCCCGACTATCGTGGTTTAGGTTTAGGACATCGTTTTTTTGATGAAAGGGAAGCTCATGCCCGAAGTTTTAGCACTTGTAAAATCACCAGCTTCTGCTCAGTAGTTCGTGAGGAAAATCATCCTTTACGACCTTCTGACTATCAACCCTTAGATAAATTCTGGATAAAAAGAGGCTATAATAAAGAAAATTCGCTCAAAAGCACCTTTGAATGGCTTGATATTGGAGAGCAGCATTCTACTCAAAAAGAAATGATTTATTGGACAAAACAACTATCATGACCATCACCATAGCTTCGGCACAGTACCCAATTACCGAACACAAAAGCCTTGACCACTGGCGAGTCCATACCGAAAAATGGGTGGCTAAAGCCGCTCGCCAAGATGCTCAAATCTTACTTTTCCCTGAGTATGGTTCGATGGAATTGGTGAGTTTGTTTTCAGATGAAATTCGTGCAGATATTCGTTGGCAAGTTAGAGAACTTGATACACTTAAAGCCGATTTTTGCGAAACATTCAGTCAACTCGCTCGAAAATATCAAGTAACAATCATTGCTCCAAGTTTTCCTGTACTTGAAGGGGATAAAATTTATAACCGTGCATTTGTTTTTTCAGAAAAAGGCTTGATTGGCTATCAAGATAAGTTTTTTATGACTCGTTTCGAGAATGAAGAATGGAGAATTGATTCAGCACCCAAACAACTAACCGTTTTTGAAGGAGATTGGGGCAGTTTTGGCATTCAGATTTGTTATGACGTTGAATTTCCAATTGGTTCACAAAATTTATGTGCAGCTGGGGCTTCGCTCATTCTATCGCCAAGTTGTACCGAAACCATTCGTGGAGCAACCCGTGTACACGTGGGAGCAAGAGCCAGAGCCTTAGAAAATCAATGTTATGTAGCAGTTTCACAGACGATTGGTAATGCTGCGTGGTCGCCAGCAGTTGATATAAATTATGGTTTTGGGGCTTTTTATACAACTCCTGACAAAAATCTACCAGAAGAAGGAATTATTTCTACAAGCAAAGCTCAAGAAGAAGGTTGGTTAGTAGAAACGCTTAATTTTGAGAAGATTAAACAAGTAAGAACTGACGGACAGGTATTTAATTACAAAGATTTGCAAAAGCTAAATACGCAATTTTTAAGCGAAGAAATCAAAGTTTTACAAGTACGAATTTAACGTACATTTTATCTGTGACACGCATAGCGTGCCACAGACGATATTCCTGGTCATGTCATGCTGTGCATGGCACTGATAAAGCGAATTTTCATAAAAAGCCAGCCAAGCCAATTTTGACTACAATCTGATTAGTGCTGGTCAGAATCTGTTTAAATGATGCTTGATATGTACTGTTAATTTCTACTGAATTTGGTTTTACAATTCTTGTAGCGTCGGCTTGTTGGTAATACAGACCAATATCAAGATAATTATTTTTTAGCTGTCCCGATAGCTTTATACCAAGCCCCACTCCTGCCCCATAATTCGGCACAAGCTTATTCACAGCTTTCAGAATTTCGCTCTCGTCTTGTCCGAATTGCTCAACAACACTCGTTCGGATGAGTTTCGCACCAAAAAAAGCATCAGCATAGGGATTCAGTTTGGAACTCCATAAAATTGGTCGATAACGAGCCACACCATTGAGCCAAAACGAATGATTTGCTACGTAAAAATCACCTAAAGATGCACTGATTGGTGTTTTATCTCTTCCGTTCGACTGAAAGCCGAATTCTCCACCATAAAATACGGTTGATGCTTTGCTTCTTTTATATGGATTCATTAAACCACCTATAACCAAGCCACCTTTTGTGCCAGCTTTATCAGCATCTTCCAATATTTTCTGATAATTCCCGACAGCATTTCCCAAATTCAACGATATATACCACGAATACTTATCTTCAAGGTACTTTTCGGTTTTATCTTGAGCAACAGCACTGATAATCAAACAATTAAGCACTATCAAAAGGTATATAATCGGTTTCATCTTTTGTTGTGGTAGGTGATTATTCTTGGCACAATTCAGTAAATTGTGCTACTTGGCGGTCAGATATGCAAACGGCACAATCATTTCTTCTATCGAAATGCCTCCGTGTTGAAAAGTATCTCGATAATGACTCACGTAATGGTTATAATTATTCGGGTACGCAAAGAAATAATCTTCCATTGTAAAGAAATACGCCGTTGAAATATTCGGTTTTGGAAGCATAAAGGTTTCTGGCTTACGAACTACCAAAACGTGGTCGTTTTTATCATCTAAGTTTAGATTTTTGCCTTGTTTATAACGTAAATTAGTATTTACGTTTCTATCGCCGACGATACGTTTTGGATGTTTTACTTTTATCATTCCGTGGTCAGTCGTAATGACCAAACGTCCTTTTTTCTCGGCAATTTTCTTCAATAAGTCCAATAAAGGCGAATGTTCGAGCCAAGATTTAGTAATTGAACGATACGCCGACTCATCGGGTGCAAGTTCTTTAATCATACCCATTTCGGTACGAGAATGTGAAAGCATATCCACAAAATTATAGACAATGGCTACGAGTTGGTTTTTCAATAAATTATTGAAATTATCGACTAAACTTTTGCCTTGTGCCGTATTCAGAATTTTGTGGTAAGAAAAACTGATATTCTGACGGCTTTTCTCGATTTGGCGTTTCAAAAACTCACCTTCATTATTATTCAAGGCATCTTCGTTTTCGCCTTCATCGTTTACCCATAAATCAGGGTGATATTTGGCCATATCCGAAGGCATCATTCCCGAAAAAATCGCATTTCGGGCATACGAAGTAGCTGTTGGCAAAATTGCATAATAATCGCTTTCTTCTTCTACATTAAAATAATCCGAAATTACTTCTTCGATTACCTTCCATTGGTCGTAGCGAAGGTTATCAATCAATAAAAAGAAAAGTGGAGAATCATTTTTTACCAGAGGAAAAACCTTATTTTTCATCAACTGATGCGAAAGCAAAGGTTTATCGGCTTTGGGGTCAGAGAGCCAGTCTTCGTAGTTTTCTTCGATAAACTTGCAGAAATTTGAGTTGGCTTCAGCCTTTTGCATACCAAAAACTTCCTCCATACTTTTATCATCTGATTTATCGAGTTGAAGCTCCCAGAAAATCAATTTTTTGTATATTTCTGACCATTCTTCGTGACCAATACGGTCGTTATATTGCATGGCCAAATTTCTGAAATCTTGCTGATACCCCAGATTAGTTTTCTCCGAAATCAGGCGTTTATTATCAAGAATTTTCTTGACAGATAGCAAAATCTGATTTGGATTGATAGGTTTTATCAAATAATCAGCAATTTGCGAACCGATTGCATCTTCCATGATACGTTCTTCTTCCGACTTCGTAATCATAACGACTGGCAAGTTTGGCTTCAAGACCTTAATCTTTGAAAGTGTCTCCAAACCTGTCATTCCTGGCATCATTTCATCCAAAAATACTACATCGAATCGTTCAGACTCTACCTTATCAAGTGCATCAGCTCCACTTGGCACAGGCGTTACGTCATAGCCTTTGGCTTGCAGGAAAATTATGTATGGTTTTAATAAATCTATTTCATCATCGGCCCAAAGAATATTGTATCGCATAAAATATGGTTTAAATCTCCCCAGTCGCAACGGTATTGGGGAGTTTCGTTAAATTAAAATAAGACTACTTTGTAATTTATCTTTAACGGAATAAACTCTCTTTTGTTGCCTTCGCCTTTCTTAAAAAATCACAAAAGACTTTTATTCAATTTTTCTAAATCTTCGGGCGTATCAACGCCAATGCTTTCATAATTGGTGATAGTTGCATAAATTTTATACCCATAACCCAGCCAGCGTAATTGTTCAAGCTTTTCGGTATTTTCGAGGGGTGATGGCGGTAAATGCGAAATCTGCTCTAAAACATCATTTCGATAGGCATACAAACCAATGTGCTTGTAAAAATCGGCATGTTCGAGCCATGTTTCGGGTTCGTGACCACGCACATAAGGTACGGTTTGACGACTAAAATACAAGCATTGCTTTCGCATCGTAAGCACAGCTTTCACCACATTTGGGTCAAAAAGTGTTTCATAATCACTTATTTTTTTTACTGCCGTTGCAATTTCAGTCTTAAAATCAAGCAGTTTCGCCATTTGTTCTATTGTTTCAGGGTCGATGAAAGGTTCATCGCCTTGAATATTGATAATATAATCAAATTTACTACTCCCACCTGCTTTTTGAAGGGCTTCAAAACAACGGTCAGTACCACTTGGATGATTTTCAGATGTCATGTAGGCTTCGCCACCAAATGAAATTACGTGGCTAAGAATACGAGGGTCATCTGTGGCTACAACAACTTTACTTAGGCTTTTTGCCTTTTGTGCTTGCTCATATACTCGCTGAATCATGCTTTTTCCACCAATATCAGCCAAAGGCTTCCCTGGAAAGCGACTCGAAGCGAATCTTGCTGGAATAATACCGAGAATTTTCATAGGTTTTGTTGCTTGAAAGTGGCGAATTTACACCAAAAAAAAAATATATACGTTAATCTGTCACAGAATCGTTAAATTTGCATAAAATTGAATTAAATACCAGTGAAAAACGAAGAAATTTCGACACTTTGGTTCCATCGTGCATTATAAAAATTTAATTACGCCTCTATGTTCAGATTGTTTTGTTGCATAATAGCTTTAGGGTTTATTCTAACAAACGCTTATGCTAACCCCGTTGATTCGCTTGGAGTTGAGAAAAGAAACGGAAAGATTTTAGTTCAACATAAAGTTGAGAAAGGCGAAACGCTGTATTCCATTCTGAAAAGATATGATTGCACGGAAAAAGATTTTTTAGCAGCAAATACTTCGTTTAAAAAAGGAACAACGATAGCTCCAGAGCAAGTAATTGAGATTCCATTCAAAAGTAAAAAAATAGCAAAAAAAGCACCAATAGTAGAAATAATTCCAGCCCCAGCAACTTCTAAAAACGATAAAAAGAATATCGACGAAAACGGTATTGAAATTGTCGATATACCAGAAGCTACGCCAAAAGAAACAGCTCAAGTTAGTGAAAAAGTTAGTCAGACTGATTCATCAAAAGGAGTTTTGGAAAAAACTGATGCCGTAAAGAAACCAACGCCAGCGAAAGCTCCACTTAGAGGCAAAACCCACACAGTACTTGCTGGACAAAATCTGTTTACGGTTGCAAAACTATATAATATAAAAGTTTGGCAAATCAGAGAATGGAATAGTTTGACCAACGATGCCTTGAAAGTAAATCAAGTTTTAATAGTAGAAAAACCTGCAAATTTTATAACGAAAGTAGTCAAAAAGGATACGCTAAAGCCAAAATCCGTACAAGTACAAGCCCCAGCAGGCGACGTAGCGGTAAAAGAGAAAGAAAAACCAAAAGACCAAGCTGTTGTAAATAAACCAGTAGCCAGCAAGCCCGCAGCTACAACTGTACCAAATGCCCCAGGTGGCAAGAAGTTTTCGGAACAAGGAATTGCCGAAATGATTGATGCGGGTGCCAGCACCAATAAATTTTTGGCTTTGCACCGCACAGCTCCAGTTGGCACGCTCATTAAAGTTGCAAATCAGGCCAATGGCCAAAGTGTTTGGGTAAAAGTTATTGGCAAACTAAGCTCATCAGGCGATGTAGTGATAAAAATTTCACCAAAGGCTTTTGAGAAATTATCACCAAAAGATAAACGAATCAGAGCCGACTTGAGTTATAGTGTTAGTAATTAGTCCACAGTCTACTGTTAGGTTAACTTTTTTTCATTTCATTTTTTTAGCTTTTTATGCAAACCAAGTCAAAAATTTGGACGGTTTTATTTGCAGTCTTATATCCTTTCATTACAGTATTCGGTTTTTTATTTACCGCCATTGTGGCCATTTTTTCGTGGATTTCTAATACAGTCGTTTGGATTTTAAAGAAGATAAAATCATAAGATAATGTCGCAAATCATTATTGATTTACTGAATGAAAAGTACGAGTTGTTTAATCAACCTGATTTTATTCCTCACGATCCAATCAGTATTCCGCATCAGTTTATTAAAAAGCAAGATATAGAAATTACAGGTTTTATTGCCGCCACTCTCGCTTGGGGACAACGAAAAACCATCATCAATAAATGTAATGAGCTTATTAGCTTAATGGATAATGCTCCCTACGATTTCATCAAAAATCACCAAGATTCTGACCTCAAACGCTTTCTTGCATTTAAGCACCGCACTTTTAATGCTACCGACACACTTTATTTTATAGAATTTTTTAAGGTTTTTTATGCCAAAAACGATTCGCTCGAAAATGCTTTTGTAGTGGGATTGAAGGCTGAGGATGAAGATATTAAGGTTGGTTTAGAAAATTTCCAAAACGTATTTTTCAGTATAGAAGACTACCCGATTCGTACACGGAAACACGTGGCTACGCCAGCACGAAATTCTTCTTGCAAACGTATTAATATGTTTTTACGTTGGATGGTCAGAAAAGACAACAAAGGCGTTGATTTTGGTATTTGGAATACAATAAAAACATCGCAGTTGGTTTGCCCCTGCGATGTTCATGTTGAGCGTGTTGCTCGAAAACTCGGTCTGATTACTCGTCCAAAACCCGATTGGCAAACGGCCGTCGAACTTACGCAAAATCTCAAGCAACTCGACCCAATCGATCCAGTAAAGTATGATTTTGCACTGTTTGGGTTGGGCGTTGAAGGATATATGTAAAGAGTTACGAATGACGATTTACGAATTATTGTTCTCTACCAATTCGTAAATCGTCATTCTGAAATCGTAATTTGTTTAGAGTCCGTATTTATCAAGTAAATAAACCAAGGCGGCCATTGAAGCAGCTCCAAGATTTAGCTCACGTTCATTTACGGCTTCGAGCGTATCGGTCTTGGCGTGATGAAAATCAAAATAGCGTTGAGAATCTGGTTTAAAACCAATCAATAAAGTACCCTGTTGGCCTAATGGGCCAATATCAGCACCGCCACTTCCTCTGCCAATTTCTTTCAAATCATAAGCTGAAAGTAGGTTTTTATAAACCGTAACTTTGGAAATTTGGGCATCAGTTCCTACCATTCCGAAACCTCTTGGCGTAAATCCGCCATTGTCTGACTCGATTGCCGCAATGTGTTTTTCGTTATTTTGTTTGGCTAAATCAGCGTATTTTGTTCCGCCACGCAAACCATTTTCTTCATTCATAAACATCACCACTCTAATTGTGCGTTTTGGTTTGATACCCAAAGCCTTCAAAGCACGCAAAACCTCTATTGATTGCACACAACCTGCACCATCGTCTTGAGCACCTTCGGCCAAATCCCATGAATCAAGGTGTCCACCAACTACAATAATTTCATCTGGTTTTTCTGTTCCTTTGATTTCTCCAACCACATTGTGTGAGGGAGCATCAGGCAAAGATTCACAACTTTGTTTGAAATAAAACTTTAATTTAGGATTTTCTTTGAGCATTTTACTCAATAAATTTGCTCCATTAGTGCTAATTGCTGCCGTAGGAATCATCGGCACGCCCGTTGCATAACGCATACCACCTGTATGCGGATTATCATCTTGGAGTGTCGTCATCGAACGCACAATTGCACCAACTGCACCATATTTAGCGGCTTGTGAAGCACCATTTCCACGTTGGTTTACAGCTCCACCATACGCCTCAAATGTATTAATTTTTGTGGCATCCATCGGACGATTAAAAAGTACAATTTTACCTTTTACTTTTTCTGTTCCGAGTGCTTCGAGTTCTTCAAAATTCTTTACTTCAATCACTTCCGCCTTAATTCCAGCTATTGGGGTAGCAATCGAACCACCTAATGCTGCAATTGGCACATTAATTTTTTGTTTACCCGTTTCTATAAAAGCAGTTTCTTTTTGCCCACGTACCCAATGAGGCACCATCACATCTTGTAAAAATACTCGCTCAAAGCCATATTCTTCCATTACTTTTTTTGTGTATTGAACAGCCTTTGCCGCACCATCTGAACCGCTAAGTCTTGGACCAATTTTCTTACTCAAATACGTGAGCGTTTTGTAAGCCTCTCCTTTTGAAAGGATTTCATTATAAATTTTTCGGATTACGAGCGAATCACTGTCTTGTGAAAAAGCTGAAAACGAACAAAAAAGAAGAAGTACTACAATTTTTTTCATGTTTGTATAATACGGTAGGTTTAGTTTATTGATTAGGCAATTTAAAAAAAAACGGTGAGTTTATCATCATATTAAATAGACGTAAAAGGGAAATTATTTGAAAAATATTTTTCTAAATACTCAATTTATAGCAAATATTATTTTTGTTATAAGTATTCTTAAAAAAGATATATCTTTGTTCAATAAAAACTTTTCGCAAATATGATTGAAACTAAAGAGTCAGTAGTAGAAATAAAAAAAATTAAGTTAAAACAACAACTTTTAAAGGAATTATACCTCAATGGACCTAATACAATCATTGATTTAAGTAAAACACTACATTCAAGTCCGCCGTCGGTAAATGTGCTTTTCATTGAACTAATGCAAGAGGGTTGGCTTACGGAAGTCGGAACAGGTAATTCAAAATCGGGTAGAAAGCCAGTACTTTACGGTCTCAATGCTGGACATGGCTATATTCTGACTTGGCTCATTAATAAATTTGATAGTACAATTATATTATATAACCTGAAAAATGAAGCTTGTGCCAAGAAAAAATTTAAACTTCAAATCGAAAATAATACCGCTTATGGCACATTTATTTTAGAAAAATCAATTGAATTTCTAAAAAAAGAAGGCTTTAGCACCGAAAAAATCTTAGGAATTGGCATCTGTATGCCTGGTTTGATTGATAAAGAATCAGGTTATAATTTCTCTTATCCAACCAGCGAAGGCAAGCCAATAAATATTTTAATGAGTGAACACTTCAATGTGCCATCTTATACGCTCAACGATGCAAAAGCCATTGCTTTGGGCGAAAAACGCTTCGGATTGGCACATGATTTCAATAATGTACTGGCTATCAATATCGATTGGGGTGTTGGTTTAGGAATTTTGATTGATGGCGAGGTTTTCAACGGAACTTCTGGCTTTACGGGCGAACTCGGGCACATTCAGGTACGTGGTGCGGGCGAACTTTGTTCGTGCGGGAAAATTGGCTGTTTAGAAACCGTTGCAACGGCCCAAGTACTTATCAAAAGAGTAAAAGAAGAGTTGCAAAATGGTCGAGTTTCAAAGATTGTGCAACTCACAAAAGGCGATATTGAATCAGTCGATGAAGATATGATTATTGCTGCTACTCATTCGGGCGATGAACTTTGTATTGATTTACTCAACGAAATCGGAACAGAACTGGGCAAAGCTCTTTCGATTGCTGTCCATTTATTTAATCCTGAATTGATTTTGGTTGATGGTCTTCTGGCCAAAGCCGATAAATTTATCACAATTCCGATTGAACAGGCAATTAATAAATATTGCTTGAGCGAATTTAAAACCAAATTATCGGTCAATACTTCTCAACTGGACGAGTCAGCAGGTTTTTTAGGCACATTTTCGTTCGTCTTAGAACATTTGTTTGACGAAGTTTAAAACATAAATAATGTAGAATTAAGAATATAAAATATTGACTATCAATCATTCTTAATTCTACATTCTTAATTCTCAATTATCGTAGTTCCTGCATCAATACTGATCACATAGCTTTTACCACCCACTTTATCAATTGCCTCGGCTACTTTTTCGGGGTTATTTGGGGCGTAAACAAACATACACCCTCCCCCACCCGAACCATTAATTTTCCCACCTAAAGCACCAGCATTCATGGCGGCATCAAGCATTCGTTCAATTTTTGGCGTGGAAATCCCCAGTATGTCTCTCAAAATTGTGTGATGTTCGAGCAGTAAATTGCCTAAAACTTCATCAGTCATTTTATCTGACTTGAAAAGAGCTAAAGCTTCTCGCAGAATATCTCTATTTCTGAGGGTTCCGAGCAAAAGTGTATAATCATCTTCACTCAAAAAAGTCTTCAATTTTTCTTTTTCGAAAGAGTCAAAAGTGTGCAGAGAGAAATCAGGTAATTGCTCTTTTATCTTTTCAATGAGTGCCAAACGGGCGAATTTTGCTCGTTTCAAGACCCCAATCGTATCTTTTGGCTCACAAGAATCGGCCAAAACGAAGCTACCCAATTTGGGTTCGATGGCTTCGGCAGTCGTGATGGGGTCAAATTCTAAATACACAGCATTCCCGATGGCAGTAGAAAGGTGGTCCATCATTCCGCCAGGTTCACCAAACTCAACTACCTCGGCTTGATAAGCCATTTCGCCCAATTCTTTTGATGAAAATTCTTGTGGAATATCAGCCATTTTCGATAAAAAATGAATCCAGGTAACCAATAATGCTGACGAACTTGATGTACCCGAATTGATAGGAATATTACCTCTTACAGTACATTCTAAACCTTTTGAAAAAGTTAAGCCTCTGTCAATCAGCACATTATAACCACTTCTAAAATAATCTCTTTTTTGTTGATATGACATTCGAGTTGCCGAAATCTCCATGAGCAACTCAGAACCAATATCGGGTAAATGAATAACGATTTGGTTATCGGCACGATGCTCGCCTGACATATCAACCCTACGAGAAATTGCCGCAGCAATAACGGGTAAACCGAGATAATCTTGATGTTCTCCGAAAAGGCAAATACGTCCTGGAGTTGATATTTTTATCATCAATCTATATTAAAATTTTATTTAAGTCTTATTTGCTCAAATTTAACACAAAACTCTCAAAAGATTAATTATTTATTTATCTATAATTTAATTATAAATAAATTTTTTAAAAACATTATGCAATTAACAAAAAAATATTTTTATTTGTATTGAAATTGATGGAGTCGAGAAAGTCAAAGATATTTTTTTACATCATCGTCAACAAGCATCATAATTAATAGAGAAAGTTAGTAATTTAATTCTTATCCCTTATTTCGCTTGAGATAAGGGATTTTTTGCATTAAAAAGCCTCGCTAATTACTTAGCGAGGCTTTTTAACAATTGCATAATATGATCGAAAACCTTATGCTTGAGCAGGTTTTCTTTTTTGCCAGAAAAACAAAATTATGAACGCTACAATCAAAATAGCTGGAAATAATACCATTGTGCTAAGAGTAGCTTGTCCAGCAGCCAGTTCCATTTCATCACCTGTCAAACCAGCAGCTGTTTGTTCAGCCTTTGCTGAGTCAATCCAACGACCAATAATTGGTTGGAAAATTGAGGTTGAAAACATACCTACACCACCAATGATTGACATGCCCAGTGCACCACTCAAAGGCACTTTTTCGGCAATAAAACCAACCATATTTGGCCAGAATAAAGCAACACCCATTGCAAAAAAGATAGCTGCTACGTAGGCCATCGCCCCTGTTTGAGTACTAAATAAATAGATACCAATAGCAGCTAAAACAGCCGAACCAAGTAAAACACCTGTTTGGTCAAATTTCTCAACGATTGGACCGGCAAAGAATCTGATAACGGCCATCAAACCAGTTACCAAAGCTAAAATAAGCATTGGGCTTGCACCTGATTTACTCATAATCAAGCCAGTCCATTGTTGTGGACCAAACTCTGTGATGGCAGTAAGAGCCATACAAGCAAACATAAAAATATACAAAGGCGTAGCCATTGCTTTTAGGTTTTCTCCGATCGAAGTTACACCTTCAGTTTTAGGTTTCGGAAACTCTTGTCCCCAGAATAAATAAGCATATATTAATGTTGGCACTAAAATCAACCAAATTTGTGGCTGCCATCCTAAGCCCAGTTGTTTTGTCATAACTTCTGACAACAAACTGCCAACCACAATTCCGCCAGGAAACCACATGTGAAAACGGTTCAACATTTTGCTCATTTGTGAGCCAGAATAAGCATCAGCAATCATCGGATTACAAGCGGCTTCTGTACAGCCATTACCGATACCAATCAAGAATGTTGAAACCAAAAGACCAGTATATCCACCCAATACTTGTGGATAAAGCGTCAAGAGAATACCGAGAGCGTGACACACGAAAGCAATCATCATGATTTTTTTCGGGCCTACGGTATGATACACGAGTCCACCAACAATCATGGCAATAGGAAAGCCCAAAAACCACATCGAATTGATGAAACCAAGCTGCTCGGCTGATAAATTAAAATCTGTTGCTAATTGCGGAAGAATCCCCGCACGAATACTAAAAGAAAAGGCTGTTGTGATGAGAGCAAAACAACTTCCCAGAAAAAGACGGTTCTGATTTACCATAGTTTTAGAAGGTTTTAAGGGTTTTGAATAAATTGAGCCGTAAAAATAGAATATTTTAAATTTTCCCAAAAGAAAATCCTATTTTTAATTGTTGATTCGACACTTTTTCAGAAATTTGGCAACGCAATTAACAAGAATCTGTGGTTTTATGTAAATTGCTACTCAAATAAATTCTTTTGTATGGAAACGGCTCTTTCACCGAAAAAACGTTATCGTCATCACTTCGCAAAGCATGAGATTCCAAAATCACTCATCTATGAAATGTACGATGGAAAACCTATGTATTATAAAGGTTACAAGGACGTGATGAATCATTTAAAAAGCACAGAAGAAATCATGGGACAAAGTGATATTCAGTATATCCTACTAAACATTATTTTAAAAAACCTTTTCAGAAATTTAGATGATGATAAATATTTTGTAGGAAGTAACGAAACGGGGTTTCATCTATCAAAAAACAATAATATTTCATCTGATATTGTAATTTTTGACAAGGAAATCCTAAAAAATAGAGAAAATAAAGGTAAATATTTTGATATTCCTCCACTGGCAGTTATCGAAATAGATATTGAAGCCGATGCCAAAGACTTTGGTCTAAGTGAATTTGACTATTACTCTATGAAAACTAAAAGTTTATTAGATTTTGGAGTAAAAGAAGTTTTTTGGTTCTTTTCGGCATCCAAACAAGTAGCCATTGCTCGTCCGAACCAAGATTGGATTATTGCAAATTGGGATAAAGAATTAGTGGTTTTGGGCGAATATAAATTTTCGCTCGAAAAATTACTCGAAAAAGAAGGATTCAAACTTTAGAAAATTCTATAAAACTTAGCGTAAATCGCAACACATTCAACATTAATCATTAAAAATTAATCATTATTTAAACTATGGCTCGTAAAATCCGAATAGGTATGGTTGGCGGTGGTCGAGGGGCATTCATCGGGGGTGTTCATCGAATTGCGGCTGCCATTGATGGTGAAATCGAATTAGTTGGTGGGGCTTTTAGTTCCACACCAGAAAAATCAAAAGCATCGGGCGAAGACTTAATGCTTGACCCCGCTCGTTGCTACGGCGATTTCAAAGAAATGATTCAAAAAGAAAAGCGTCGCAAAGACCGCATGGACGCTATTTCAATCGTTACACCCAATCACATGCACTTTGCTCCCGCAAAAATGGCCTTAGAAAATGGCTTCCATGTGATTTGCGACAAACCCGTAACTTTCACACTTTCGGAAGCTCGAAAACTGAAAGACATCGTTGAAAAAACAGGTTTAACATTTGCTCTAACGCACAATTACACGGGCTATCCGATGATAAAACAAGCACGTGCCATGATTCAAGCGGGTGCAATCGGAAATATCCGCAAAGTTATTGTTGAATATCCGCAAGGTTGGTTATCCTTTCCTGAAGAACAGACAGGTAACAACAAACAAGCCGAATGGCGTACTGACCCTAAACGCTCGGGAATTGCAGGTGCTGTCGGTGATATTGGCACACATGCTGAAAACTTGGCTGAGTATGTAACTGGCTTAAAAATCACTGAGCTTTGTGCTGATGTTTCGACATTTGTAGAAGGTCGTTTGCTTGATGATGATGCCAATGTTTTATTGCATTTCGACAATGGTGCAAAAGGTATTCTGACTTGTAGTCAAATTGCAAATGGCGAACAAAACGGACTCAATATCAGAGTTTATGGAGAACTCGGAAGTTTACACTGGCACCAAGAAACGCCTCAATATTTAAGACACAAATCTATTGATGGACAACGTATTTTCGAACCATCGGTGGGCGATTTATACGAAGCAGCTAAGGTGAGCTCACGCATTCCGTTCGGACATCCAGAAGGTTATTTAGAGGCATTTGCTAATATTTACAAAAACTTTGCTCGCACGGTTCGCAAGCGAATGAATGGCGAAACACCTAACGAATTCGACCTCGACTTCCCAACAATTGATGATGGAATTAGAGGAATGCAGTTTGTGGAAACGGTGATTGCATCGGGTAAATCTTCATCTAAATGGGTGAAGTTCAAAAGTTAATTTTGAATAATATTTATAAATTTCTTACAAATTTAAAACGATAAAAATCTCCCTTTAGTGGCGAGATGCGTAATCATAGGGCTTATATGAAAACAATAAAAGGACCAGCGATATTTCTTGCTCAGTTTATGGGCGATGAAGCACCATTCAATTCACTCGATACAATTGCCGACTACATGGCAGGTCTCGGCTATAAAGGAATCCAGTTACCCTCATGGGATAGCCGTGTGATTGACCTACAAAAAGCAGCCGAAAGCCAAACTTACTGCGATGAATTGAAAGGTAAATTAAAAGATAAAGGCTTAGAAATTACTGAATTATCAACGCACCTTCAAGGGCAATTGATTGCTTCGCACCCTGCATACAATACGATGTATGATGCGTTTGCTCCAGCAGCCGTACATGGCGATGAACCAGCTCGCCGCCAATGGGCTGAGCAACAACTCAGATGGGGAGCAAAAGCGTCGCAAAATCTTGGTTTGACATCACACGTTGGTTTTTCTGGAGCATTGGCTTGGCCATTCTTGTATCCGTGGCCACAACGTCCAAGTGGTTTGATTGAAACCGCATTCAAAGAATTGGCCAATCGTTGGAAACCAATCTTAGATTATTATGATGAGTGTGGCGTTGATTACTGCTACGAATTACACCCAGGTGAAGATTTGTTCGATGGAACAACTTTTGAAATGTTTGTAGATTATTTGGGTGGACACTCACGTGCTTGCATCAACTACGACCCAAGTCACTTTGTGCTGCAACACCTTGATTATTTGGCATTTATCGACCTTTATCATGACCGTATCAAGGCATTCCACGTTAAAGATGCCGAGTTTAATCCATCAGGGAAACAAGGGGTTTATAGTGGTTATGCTGGCTGGGCTGACCGTGCTGGTCGTTTCCGTTCATTGGGCGATGGACAGGTAGATTTCAAAGGTATTTTCTCGAAACTATCGCAATACGACTACGATTCGTGGGCTGTTTTGGAGTGGGAATGTTGTGTAAAATCATCTGAGCAAGGTGCTGCTGAAGGAGCTCCGTTTATTCAAAACCATATCATTCAAGTAGCTACTCGTGCATTTGATGATTTTGCGGCTACTGGTGCCGACGAAGCAGTGAATCGCCGAGTTTTAGGGATTTAATAGTTTTTTATTTATATTTGAAAAGGAGTTGAGGCGTTTCAACTCCTTTTCCACATTAAAGCCTATGACAGCACACGCCACAACCACCGCATTAGTATCAGTAGAGGAATATCTCTGCATGCTCGAAAAATCTGATGTAAAACTTGAATATCGAGCGGGAAAAGTAGTTGCAATGGCAGGGGCTCAAGCTCCGCATAACATCATTGCAATGAATTTTGCTGGTGAACTATTCGCTTGCCTAAAAAAAGCAGGGTGTCAGATTGTGGGCGGTGACCAACTCGTAAAAATTGAAGCTTGCAAGCGTTATACATTCCCTGACTTGGTGATTGTCTGTCAAAAAGCAATATATGAGAAAGCCCGTAATGGTTTGGATGCTCTCGAAAATCCCGAAGTTATTATAGAAGTAGCCTCCGAATCGACAGAGTTGTATGACCGAACCGACAAGTTCAAGTGTTACCAAACACTTCAATCTTTAAAAGAATACGTTTTGGTAGCATCAACTAAAAAACAAGTAGAGGTTTTCAGACGACACAATCATAATGAATGGATTTTGCATATTTATGATGAAAATGATAATCTTGTCAAAATCGGAAATTGTGAAGTTTCATTAGATGATATTTATAATAATGTGGAAATGGCTGTTGAAGAGTAACATTTTCTTGTTTGAATAATTTTAATAATTCATGACAACATTTGCGACAAACTTAGTTTCAGTTGATGAATATTTCGAGATACTTCAAAAGTCTGATGTGAAATTCGAATATCATGCAGGCTCAGTCATTGCAATGGCTGGAGCCCAACCTGCACATAATCGTATCTCAATATCATTATCATTCTTATTGGAGGGTTGTCTTCGAGCAAGTAAGTACCTTGTACTTAACAGCGACCAACTCGTGAAAATTGAAGCTTGTCAGAAATACACATTTCCCGATTTAGTAATTGTATGCGAAGATGCCATCTATGAAAAATCGCCCAATGGTTTAGATGCTCTCGAAAATCCCAGTATTATTATCGAAGTTTCGTCAGACTCTACGGAGCTTTATGACCGTACAGATAAATTTGAATGTTATCAAACGCTTAATTCATTAAAAGAGTATGTTTTGGTTTCTTCAAAAAAGAAACAAGTAGAAGTTTTCAAACGCTTCAATGAAAAAGAATGGCTCTTACACATTTATTCTGAAAATGATTCTCTCGTAAAGATTGGTAACTGTGAGCTGTTACTCGAAGATATTTATAATAAAGTGACTTTTGTTTGATAAATTCCATATAAAGTTTTTTTGTCCATATTATCCTCCTTTTTGTCGATTTTTCTTCTTCTGACACATTTCTTCATTAATCTTTTCTTTAATTTGCTTCGTAGTTTATTATTTAATCAACCTCAATCATTTTTCAATGAAAACAATTTCAAAAATTCTTGCCTTAATTTTATTAGTAACATCAACAAGTTTTGCACAAAAAAAGGGCAAGTGGATAAAATTATTTGATGGAAAAACTTTCACTAATTGGCACGTTTATAATAAGGCAGGGCAACCAATAACTGATAAATGGTCAATTCAAGATGGAGTAATGACTTTTGCAGGAAAAGCCAAAGGCGAAAAACACGGCGATGACCTCATAACCGACAAAGAATACGAAAATTTTGAACTCGAATTAGAGTGGAAAGTATCGGAAGGTGCAAATAGTGGTATTTTTTACGGCGTTTTTGAAGATAAAAAATACAGTGTTCCATACTTAACAGCTCCCGAAATTCAAGTACTCGACAATGAGCGTCACCCTGATGCAAAAGCGGGTAAAGATGGAAATCACAAAGCGGGTTCATTATACGATATGATTCCTTCAGCATCAGTTACGAAACCTGCAGGAGTGTGGAATACCGTAAAAATCATCAAAAACAAAGGAGAGGTTAGCATTTATCAAAATGGTACACTTTCAGTAAAATATAAATCAGAAGGCCCAGAATGGGATGCAATGGTAGCAAAAAGTAAATTTAAAGGCTGGGAAGGTTTTGGCAAATATAGCAAAGGCAAAATCGGGTTACAAGACCACGGTGATGCTGTTTCTTTCAAGAATATCCGTATCAAGGAATTATGATTTGTTACTGGGTTAACCTTACAATACCACAAAAAATGCGAGCCGAAATCGACTCGCATTTTTTGTGTATTATCGTTTCCAGATTAATATCCTGGATTTTGTACTAATGATTTGTTAGTATCAATTTCACGTTGTGGAATCGGAACTACTAATTTATTATCACTAAATACTAAAGCACCCACATTTCTTTTCAAACGTTTTGCATCGTGAACTTGGTGTCCTTCAAATGATAATTCGAGCTTGCGTTCTGTCAAGATTGCATTCAAATCAACAGTTGTCAATGCTCTTGCACCTGCTCTTGCTCTGATAAGATTAATATCAGCCAATGGCGTAGCACCAATAGCTGTATTCAAACGTTGGTTTGCTTCCGCACGAATCAAATACATTTCAGCCAAACGAGCCACTGGCACATCGCCATATTGGTCAAGGAATTTAGCTGTGAAGTTATTGTTTGACGCTCTTACGAAAAAAGTACCTCTTTCGTCACCAGCAGCATAAAGTGCTAAGTGTTTTGCCTGAACACGAATATCTCCACGACCTTGGAACGTAGAAGGAGCAAAGAATGTATTCATATCATTTGTTCCATCTTGATCAGTGATGATTATCTTGAAAATTATCTCACTTTCATTTGAGGCATCTTCAAATGCTTCGGCAAATGTAGAAGTTAGTTCAAATTGATTACTTGAAATTACTCTATTTGCAGCATCACGAGCAGCAGCATAGTTTCCTTGTTGTAAGTAAACTCTTGCTAAAATAGCCTGTGCCGCATTTTTTGAAGCAAAACCTGCATCAGAAATATTACCTAAAAGCGTTTCTGCTTTAGTCAAATCTTCTAAAACTTGCGTATAAACAGCAGCTACAGTTGCTCTCGAACGGTTGTCAGCTTCTCCT
The DNA here is from genome assembly GCF_040253585.1 of Emticicia sp. W12TSBA100-4. Classification (NCBI taxonomy): domain Bacteria; kingdom Pseudomonadati; phylum Bacteroidota; class Cytophagia; order Cytophagales; family Leadbetterellaceae; genus Emticicia; species Emticicia sp. W12TSBA100-4. The sequence goes on along the minus strand of NZ_JBELAU010000019.1, from coordinate 35,327 downwards.
ACAACACGCGTTGGAGTTGTTACAAGTGGCACACCTAAGTTAGTGTTGTTATCTCCATCACCCCAAGCTTTCGCCCAAAGTCTCACTAAGTCAAAATATACTAAACCACGGATAAAACGAGCTTCTCCTTCAACAGATGCTCTTTTGCTTGCTTCAACTTTATCTAAAGAAGCCAAAACATTATTTGCACGGTTAATTGTATTATACGCCTGCAACCATGAAGCTTGCGTTTGACCGTTTGTAGTCGTAATTGTTTTACGCCACAACTCATCGAGCGTAGAAAATGTACCAGCGAAACGCACTTCGGCGTCATCACCTAAAAGGTCTCCCGAATACTGAACTGCTCCACCATAAAGGTTATTGCTCGCCAAGCCATCGTAAGCACCGATAAGGGTTACTTCAACGTCTTGTGAGGTAGCAAGAGCCGTTGACTCTTCGATTGATTGTGTTGGCTTTACATCTAAGCGGCTATCACATGCTGTCATTAATACAGCCGATGCACCAACAAATAGCCAATTTTTTATATTTTTATTCATTTTATCTAATTTCTTTAAGTAAATCAATAAAGTGTTAGGCTATTAGAAACTAATATTTAAACCACCCATGAAAGTTTTAGCCTGAGGCGTTGTATAGAAGTCATAACCTAAAGCGATATTTGTTACAACATCATCGGCATTTACTTCGGGATCCCAACCAGAGTACTTCGTGAATGTCAACAAGTTTTGACCTGTCACATATAGTCTTACGTTGCTTAATTTTACTTTGCTAACTAATGATTTTGGTAAATTATAAGCCAATGTTACATTACGTAAACGAACGAATGAACCATCTTCAATGAAACGGCTTGATGCTTGAGCACCATTATTGAAGAACAAACGTGCTTGTGGAACGTTGGTATTGGTATTTTGTGGAGTCCAAGCTGCTAATTGGTTAACCGTTTGGTTATCTTCAAAACGTCCATTAGCCGAAGAGAAACGACCTACACCGTAGAAGTTTAGTTTGTTTCCGAACACACCATTGAAGAATACGCTTAATTCAAATCCTTTGTAGCTGAAAGTATTAGTTACACCAGCAACCCATTTCGGAAGTGGGCTACCAATAACCGTACGTTGTGCTTGACTATAAGTCTTAGTAGTAGATCGGTCAATTGTACCATCAGGATTTTTAGTATTTTTGTAGAAAAGGGCATCACCATTGGCAGGGTCAACACCAGCATATTCTACTGTAAAGAAAGTACCCAATGGTTGTCCTTCTACGGCACGGCTCATGTTTGCCAAACCTCCTTCGATTACTTGCCCTTGTAGGTCTGTAATTTTGTTTTTATTTGTAGAAGCATTCAAGCTTGTTTTCCACTTAAATTGACCAACAAGGTTGTCAGTATTCAATACAAATTCAAAACCTTTATTAGTTAATGCACCAACGTTTTTAGTTTGTGTCGAGAAACCTGTTGTTCCTGGTACGTTAACATTCAACAATAAACCAGTCGTATTTTTTTCGTAGTAATCAATTTCACCATTGATACGGTTTTTCAAGAGACCGAAGTCTAAACCAATATCAATTTGTTGCGTAGTTTCCCAGCCAAGTGAAGGATTCGCTAATTGTGAAGGGCGTTGTCCTGGTAGTGCAGCATAACCTGCATCACCCGTAAACAAACCTAATTGTGGGAAGTTTCCGATTTCGGCATTACCTGTTTTACCCCAGCTTGCACGAAGTTTCAAAAAGCTGATTGCTTCGATATTTTTCAAGAAGCTCTCTTCTGAAAGGACCCAACCAGCTGAAACCGCAGGGAAGAAACCATAACGATTATCAGCACCGAAGCGTGACGAACCATCAATTCTGGCACTTAATCCTAACAAGTACTTATCGTTGAATTTATAGTTTACACGAGTAAAGTAAGAAGCAAAACGATAGTCCGACTGAGTTGAACTTGCATCAGTTTTACGAGCAGCACTCGCAATCATACGGTAAGCATCCGATGGAAAATCTCTACCTTCAGCAGCGTTTGTTTTTGTTTGTGAGTTTTGATACGACAAACCAGCAGTTGCATTAATCCCGTGCTTACCAAATACATCGTCGTAAACGAAATAGTTGTTAGTATTATAATTTTCAACTCTTACGAAACGATTGTATCCATAACCAAGTGGGGCTCCGAAATTACGTTGAGTTTTGCTGTTATAATATTGTTCTTCTTGTTGATTCAATAAATCAAGAGCAAATTCTGTACGGAAACGAAGTCCTTTCATGATTGACAACTCACCATATACACTATTAATATTACGGTGCACGGTAGTATTGTAGTAAGCATTACCGATATTAATCATTGCATTGTAATAAACTGGAATCGAAATATCGCCAGGAGCCGTTCCAGTTGGAAGACCAGTTTCTGGGTCAGTTGCAGGAGTCATTGGTGGTAAAGCTACCAATTGCAATGGGTTATCGAACTGACGGTCGCCAGATACACGCTCATTTAACGAACGAGTAAGACCCATGTTCATTCCGATGCTTAAACGCTCAGATACTTTGTGATTGAGGTTCATACGACCAGTCATACGATTGAAAGCATTGCCTAACAAAATACCAGTTTGATCAAGTAATTGTCCTGAAATGAAAAATGTAGTTTTATCATTACCACCACTCAAATTCAAATCATATTGAGCAGAAGGAGCTTCTTGGAACGCTAAAGAACCCCAATCAGTATCAGCTTGTTTAGCTGTTCCGAGTGTTCCGAGACTTTGCGTATCAAAGAAACTCTCCATGTATGAAGTGTAAGAATCAGGGTCTTGTTTATCATAGCCATCAATAGCATCTGAGTTGGCAGCAGCTGTACGATAAAAATCAATGTATTGTTGAGTGTTCAAGAATTTCAAGATTTTAGTTGGTGTGCTTTTTCCATATTGCATTCCAAACGAAACTTTTGTTTTTCCTGACTTACCTTTTTTAGTAGTAATTAAAACAACACCATTAGCCGCACGAGCACCATAGATAGCACCTGCCGATGCATCTTTCAAAATTTCGATTGACTCAATATCTTGTGGGTTAATATCAACCAATGGGTTAGTATCCCCACCATTGATACCTAAGTCACCTTGTGTCATCGGAATACCGTCTAATACATATAATGGCTCATTTGAAGCCGAAACTGACGATTGTCCACGTACACGTACTTGAATACCTTGAGCTAATTTACCAGTACCTTGGTTAATTTGTACACCAGCAGCTTTACCTTGAATACTCTGCTCAAATGTAGTTACTGGCATATCTTGGATTTCACTCGACTTGATTTTAACGATATTTCCTGTTAAATCACGTTTGATTTGAGAGCCATAACCAGTTACAACAACTTCATTTAATGATTTTACATCAGACGATAAAGTAAAGTCAACAACACTACGGTTGCCTACAACTTGCTCGGCATCAGCAAAACCGATAAAACTTGCCTGTAATGTTGAATTGGCAGGTACAGATAATTTATAAGTACCTTTTTCATCAGTACTTGTTCCTTTTGTTGTACCCTTGATTGTGATTGATACTCCTGGAAGCGGACTACCATCTTCGCTCGATGTAACTTTTCCCGTTACAACGGTCTGTGCATTTCCCCAAAAAGAAGTAAAGAGAAATAAACACGCCAACGAAACTCGTAGAAGTTTGTTCATTCGTAAGTTTTAGTTTGTTAAACAATAATTAATAAAGAACTATAAAATTAATCAATGCTTTACATAAAAAGTTTGATTATTCAATATTTTAAATAAAAAAACAAATAATTTAATATGAAAAATAAATATAGTACAATATTTGAGCTTTTTCTTTCATATATACAGATTCCAAAACAAAACTCCTTCAAAGATTTTTTCTTTGAAGGAGTTAAAATACTTTGACAGATTATCATTGAATTTTTGCCATCATTCCAGCTTTATCAATAAAACCAACATCAGTCCAAGTCAAGGCTTTATTTTTATAGACCTTTATCGTAGGCAAAGCATCAATTTGAAGTTCTTTGCAGAGCTCAACATTATCATCGGCATTAATTCGTACAACCGTCACTTTATCAGCCATTTCTTTGGTAATTGCGTCAATATCAGGTTTCATTTGCTTGCATGGTCCACACCAATCGGCATAGAAATCTACCAAAACAACTTTGTCGGTATCGAATAATTTCTCGTAATCGGCTTTGCTCATGCCTGTGGCTTTAGGCTTTGCTAAGCTTGTAGTTTCGGGAAGGTTTGCTCCTCGCCACTTCATTATGCCACCATCTAATTCGTAAACTTCGTTGAAACCAGCTTCTCGCATGGCACTTGCCGCCGAGGCACTTCGCCCACCGCTTAAACAATAGACAAATACGGGTTTCGATTTATCCAGCGTTTCGATTTGTTGCTTAAAATCACTGCCACTAATATCTATATTTTGAGCATTTTGTAAATGTCCACTCGAAAACTCAACGGGGGTACGCACATCAATTACGGGAGCATTGGGTAATTCTTTGATTTTCTCGGAAAATTCGACGGCCGTTAAATTAGCTTTTGCTTTCTGCGATTGACCAGTAGAACAGCTATTCAGAATAACCGTAAAAGTGATCAGGGCAACAGTGATATATTTTTTCATTTAGTTTAAAAATTGGATATTAGCAATCATCGAAACTTTCGATTTGATTGAATTTGAAATCAAGCAAGCGGCTTCCGATTTTTGTAAAATTCGCTCGGCACGGTCTTTATCGGTTTCTTTATTGATAACCAACGTTGGTTCGAGAATCACTTCTGTCATCAGAAACTTTCCTTCTACTTGTTCCAGTATTCCTTTGGCTTTGCAATCGAAAAGTTCAAAATCCAGTTTTGAGTTTTCGGCTACGGCCAGAAATGTCGTCATAAAACAGCTATTTACGGCAGCCGTAAGCAAATGCTCTGGCGACCAAACGCCATCGATTCCCTTCGGAAATGGCGGCGGAGTGGCCACTTCGATTACATCATCTAATTCGGGCGAAGACATTTCGCCTTTTCGGTCTGAAATCCAGCTCAGATTTACATTAAAATAGTGTGGTTCCATTTTATTTTTTATTTTACTTCTTCAAAATCAATTTCTTTTACTTCTGCCGAACTCCTTTTTGAACTCGGCACGGCACATCCTCCTGCTCCACAGCACCCTGTATTTGTAGCCGCTTGAAACAAAAACAAAACCGCAATAAAACCTGAAAGTGGATCATGTAGCTGCAATGCCACCACGGTAGCATAAAGCCCCATGCCCAGTCTCAACCAACGTATAAAATGCCAATTGGTGAGTAATGTTTCTTTATTCATCTTAATTTATATTGTAGGCTTCCCCAACTTCCACCGTTGTAAACTTGGGTATAACCATTTGATGTAAGGATATTTTTGGCCGATGCACTACGCATACCCGATGCACAGCACGTAATAATCGGTTTGTTTTTATCTTTAAGTTTGCTAAGATTTCGCCCCAGAGAATCGACCGAAATATTGATAGCCCCTTTGATGTGTCCACTCGAAAACTCACCTGCACTTCTCACATCTAAAATAATTGCACCTTGTTTCACCAACTCAGCATAATCGACTTTTGGACCAAATCCGAATAGGTTTTTGAGTGTATCTAACATTTTATGCCCTTGCTAAAGATTGATAATAATTTACATCAAGCCACGAGCCACCATTATAGCACTCAAGGCCGTGATGTTGAAGAAAACGGTGGGCTTGTCCACTTCGATTGCCCGATGCACAGCATAAAACTACTGGAGCAGCTAAGGCTTTTAGGTCTTCGACACGATATGGAACTTCGTTTAAAGGAATATTTACAGCTCCTGCTGCGTGTCCACCACGAAATTCTTCGGGAGTTCGTACATCTACGATTGTGCCTTTCTTTTCTTGGATTATTTCTTCGATAGTCATTTTAGTATGATTTATAGATTATTGATTCGACCTACCATACAGCTTCCGTAGCTTTTGATTTGCAACAACAAACCGTTTTTCTCGGTCGCTTCTGGATACCCCAACGAATGAAGTTTATTGATGATACTTTCTCTGCCAATGTTTTCATAAGTTACCTTTACGGCATCTTTTTCCACATCAACCGTTACTTCTTTTACGCCACTTAGAGCAGCTATTTCTTTTTTGATTGTACTGGCACAGCCATTACATTTCAAGTTGGCAATGATTATTTCTTCGGTTTTCATGATTCTTTCTTGAAAATATTAAAAAATAAACTACCCATCACAGCACCGTAAAGCGTACTATTGAGTGGTTTGGAAGTTATTGAGCAAGTGCCACTTCCACAACCTACATAATGATAGTAGAGATAGCCACCAATCGCTCCGACAACGACTCCGATGATGGTTAATTTATTGTTATTGATGAAATTCATGTTGTTTATTTTCCTTCTTTTTTGCGAGTAGAAATACCTAACGGCAAGTATAATGGGCAGAAGCTCATGAAGCTGGTCAGGATAAATGCTCCAGCAATAACCAATAAAATAATAGCAGCCGTGCCTGTGATTTGATTGGCAAAATATAAACCGATAATGACGATTGCGACAAGTATTCTGACTACTTTGTCAACAGTTCCCATGTTTGCTTTCATTTGTTTGTTGTTTTAATTTTAGAGGTAGAATCATTTTAACAACACAAATATCAAACATGAAAAATTGATTTTTAGTGACATTTATCACATACCGAAAATTTAATTTCAAAGCCCTTTTATTTGTTAATTTTTTGAGCAGAAAATAAATCAAAAACTATTGACAAACGTTGATTTTCGAGCCTTTCAAAACCAAATTAAATCACTTATAAACAACAGTTTAGTAAAAGACAAAAACATATTCTCACAAAATTTCACATAAAAAAACGCCTTCTTCTAAAACATTGATAGAAAAAGGCGTAAGAGAAACTTATTTTAAACGATTTTCTGCAAAATATTTCATTGCTTTGCTCAGAAATAAAGCATATTCTGGGTGAGATTTGCCATCAATCATCGTAAAACGTTCATCATCAACGTACAACTGACCTAAACCAGCGTAGGCTTCGGCCTGAGAATCTGCCGAACCATGAGTTCCCCAAAATTTACGGATGTTCTCATAGTGTTGAGCAATTTGAGTCTGAACTTGCTCACTTTCAATGCTTTTGTGCATTAATGAGAATAGTTTTTGAGCAATTTCAAGCTGTTCAGTTTTTAGTTCGGCAATCTGAGGTTTGGTCAGTTTCAATAATGTCTTTTCAGATTTATAAACTTCTTCGCCATATTTTTCAATGGCTTCTGTGCGATACGACTGGGCTTTTTCGGCAGATAAACCCTCGTATAATTCAGCTGGATTTGACATAACAGTATCTTTTTTTAGGTTTTCAATTGTTTTGTCAATCGTTAGTATCAAAGTTGCTAATCTATCCTGCTTGGCTCTTAGGTTTATTTTATGATTTTTGAGCGAATCCATCACATCAAAATCTTTGTCATCTAAGATTTGTGCAATTTCTTGTAATTGAAAATCAAGCTCTTTGTAAAACAATATTTGCTGAAGTCGAAGCAATTCTTGTTTTCCATATAACCGATACTTGGCCTCAGTGCGGGCTAATGGTTTGAGCAAACCCATTTTATCATAAACATGGAGTGTTCGTACGCTTACTCCTGCCAATTTTGCCAACTGTTTAACCGAATACTTTTGCATTTCCTTTGAATAATAATCATTGACTCTACAAACATAGACTATGACCTAAGGTTAGAGTCAAGCGTTTTCTTAAAAATATTCTAAAAAAATTATTTCTTGCCTATTCCCAACCAAAGTAAAGCATTGATAATCAGCTGATTTTGAGTTTCGTTGACAAACTGAAACGATAATTCCTTATTGGTTTTGTTTTCGTAGTCGATGTCGTTATGCCCCATATTTACGTAGAGCATTCGGTAATTTTTATTCGTCCAAACCACGGGATAATCGCCACTATGCCAAATTTCGTGGGCTTTTGGGCCAGTTCCGAGCGGAAAACTACTTGGATCAATAGATAAAAGTACTTTTATGTCTTTATTTTGGCGTAAATCATTTTCCCATCTGTACCATTCGTTAGGCGAAGATTTGAAGGTTTCGGGAAGTTTTTTTGTAGCAGGATGTTTCGAGTCTTCTACTCGTAAAATGGCCGAAGTTGGTCGCCAAGTATTGCTTTTGTATTGTCCAGAGCCCAAAAACTGATTGTGATACCAATCCCAATCTTGATTATAAGTAGAATTATTGAGAGCAAAGGCCGCAAAATGGAAGCCAATCCAAGCTCCGCCATTTTCAATATATCGCTGAAAAGCCGCTCGTTGGGCTTTATCTTCGGGACGAGTATCTAAGAAAAGTACAATCTGATATTTTGAAAGAAATTCGGGATTAAGGTTCGCCCAATTATCAGTCGAATCATAACTGAAATTATATTTCTGAGCCACAGCAGGAAACCAACGATTGGCTTCATGCACAAAACTGATGTGAGCTTTGTCGTTTTTGGCCCTATAAAAAGCAATTACCTTGAATTGAGGCATTTTTTGGGCAAAAACATCAAGAATGAACACAGAAAGAATAAGACTAAATGTGATTTTTCTTAGGATTGTCATAGTTTGTAGTTTTTGCCCAAATATACACCTAAAATGCTTATTTCTTTGTCAAAATTCGCTTTATCCCCTCTCCCATTTTCTTGATTTTTTCATAAGATTCTCTTGAGTTTAATTGCTTATCTAACCTAATTTTCACTTCGCCCTCATCGGTTTTGGCATAAATTTGTGTACCGTCATTAAGCCTCATTGCGGCATCAACTTGGGCATTTTCAAAGATTTTTTGGTCTAAATAATCATCCATGTATTCCGACACGGCATCTGATTTATCTTTATTGAAATGAGCCTCAAAGCGATATTCTTCTTTTGTTTCATTGACCGAAACTTTGATATTATCGCCCTTTAACTCTTTTTTCAAAAATGGCAATGAAGCTATCGTTGCCAACAAAAGTAAACCAAGTAAATAACTGAGCTTTTTCATTTGTGTAATGTTTAAATTAAAAGATTTTCATAATTTCAAAACAAATATAATGTTATACACTATACCTTGCAATACACACTTCTAATTCAGATCTATTTTTCCATAAACGGCTCATTATCAATATTAGTGGCAAACAAAAAAGCCTCCCGAATGGGAAGGCTTCCAGTTTATCGTAAAATTTTATCCTTTCATATCTTTCATTAAGTCAATTAAAATATCAATCCATTTTTCGGTAAGTTCTCTTTTAGGCGTGGTATCCCAACTGCCATCAATACCATTTCCACCCAGATAAATACCATCTTTTCGGGTAATAAAATACGCTCCTTGCGTAGTAAGTTTATAATTGACCTCAGTTTGTGGAATTAAGCAAGCCAATTGTCCCGAAACCGGCATAATTTCTTCATCATTAAAGACCGATTTCGCTCCAAGTCCCATGCAATTTACTACTACTTTTTCGGGCAAAGCATCAATTTCTTCTAAGGTTTTTATTTCTTGAATTTTCAGTTTTCCACCTCGTAACAAGAAATTATTGAGGTGAAAATTCAAATAACTTGGAATATTAAAAATCATATTACTCCTTTTTCGCACCAAATCTGCCTTGAAAGGATGGTCTTTTCTACTGATTTCGTTCCAATTGGGTGCAAGCCCTTCAATATGAAATACTTCTTTCCCACCATTTCCATCGGTCGAAGTCGGTATTGATTTATGCACCGAATATTCGTCAGTCCACTGCACAATATCGTCCACGCCCAACATCATTTGCAAGCGACGAAACGAAAAACGAGTAGCATCTTCCCAAACTGTTTCAAACTCTGGCGTTGCCTTCGCTTTATCACAAACCCTTGATGCAGGCGACCAAGTACCAGTTGCCAAGTTTGAAGTCACGTTTGGTGGTAAATCTTTGGTATAAATCGTTACTTCGTAGCCACTTTCTTGCAATAAAGTAGCAGTAGCAATTCCGACCGTTCCGCAACCCAAAAGAGCAATCTTCTTCTCATAGGTTTCTTTTACAAGATTTCTTGCCAAATTTCCAGTTCCCCACGAGAGCGACCAGCCGCTTCCACCATGACCGTAATTATGGACAATCGTTTTGTTGCCCAGTTGTACTTTTTCAATTCTCGGCCCCGACGGACGAAACGGACGCAAACCAACAGTTTCCTTAATAATTCGGTCTTTTGAAAGTTTCAGTTTTGGAATAAACTGATAGCCTCGACTGATATTGTAAGTTTTATCGGCATAAAGTTTGGGGCCAGTGGCACACGAAGCTAAACCTTGCGTAGCTAAAGCAACGCCACCCAGACCCGCCGCTGCCAGAAAGTCTCGTCTTTTCATAGTAGTAAAATTTTCTTTGGTTGTTGATGTAGATACCAATTTAACGAGCAAAAATTTGTTTTCAAAAGAATATTCCGATATTTTAAAGCGTTGAAAGTCAATTAGTTACACTTTATTCAAATAATAAAATTAAATACCAAGAAAATGCAAAAACTCAAAATTATCATTGGTTTAGCTGGAGCAGTTTTATGCTTGAACTTTGGCAAAACGCAAGCACAAGGAGTAGAATTTAGCGGTTCGCCCACTTCTATCATTTCAAATTCAGCCATTATTCCTGAAGGCAAAAAGCTGTTTTACACCAGCGGACTAACCGCTTTCGCAACTGATGCCAGCTTACCAGAAGGCGACTACGCAAAATACGGCGATACCAAGACCCAAGCTCTTGGAATTTTAAAAAAATTGAAAGAAATGCTTGAAGAAAAAGGACTAAAAATGTCGAATGTTTTTGCCATGAAAGTATTTATTGCTCCCGATGTAAAAACCAAAACGTATGATTTTGATGGTTGGAATGCTGCTTACAAAATGTATTTTGGCACACCTGAAAACCCAATAAAACCTGTTCGAGCCACACTTGGAATTTCTACTTTAGTAAATGCTAATAAATTCATCGAAATTGAGCTAATTGCGGTTTATCCTTGAGGATGATCTCATAACAAAGGCACGAATAGTTTAAAACAGCCGTGCCTTTGTCGTAAATTTAATGTGTATCTTTGAGCCAAAAGAGTAATTTTATGTCCGTAATTTTAGAAAAAAAATACGAAAACAATATCTCATTGGCAGTTTGGCAAATCACCGAATCTCATGATGAACTGCAGGCGATGCTGCCTTCAGAAATACTGACCGATGCCGAACTGGCATCAATTAGCCATCCGCAAAAACAAGTTGAATTCTTTTGCAGTAGACTCGTAATCAAACACTTAGCCAATTCACTCGGTATTAAGTATTTAGGAATCAAGAAAGATGAACACGGAAAACCATATTTGGCAGGAAGTAACTGGCAAATGTCGATAACACATACGTCAAACTATGTGGCGGCTGTCATGCACCCCAGCGAAGCACTCGGCATGGATATGGAAAAACCTTCAGAGAAATTACAAAGAATTGCACACAAATTTTTGTCTGAATCTGAAAGAATACAAGCCGAAGGAGATATTGAGAAACTCTGCATTTATTGGTCGGCCAAAGAGGCTCTTTACAAGCTTTATGGCAAACGAAAAGTAATTTTTAACGAAAACCTGTTTGTTTTTCCATTTCTAAAAAAGCAAAACAAAATTACAGGAAGATTAAAAATCAATGAAATAGATAAAGAATATTGCATCTATGTCGAGAAAATAGACGGATATATACTGGTAGTGGCTGGATTGGAGTCTGTACCGCAGGTCTGACCCTCAAATAGCACCTAACCTGACTAAGACCTGCGGTGCAGACCCGACTCTTAGCTGATCGCTTTCAAAATACTTTCGACTTCTTTAGCACGTTCGAGATCAGAGACTTTTTCAAACGAAACAATCAGATTTCGCAAAACTCTCGATACAATATCCAAGTTTGTGCAAGGCTGAAAAAACGAATCTTGCGGCTTTAACTGCATTTGTTTGATATAATTACTAATGTCAACTTTCGAGAAAATAAGCCCTCGATTAAAAATATTGATATAAAACTGCGTTTGCGGTGTTTTATAGGTAAGCACAAACAAACTCGGCAGGTTTACCCCACTTACAGGCAAACCTAAACGTCTTGCCAAAAGCATGTATATTACACACAATGAAATTGGATTTCCTTTTTTTAAATCAAAAACCTGATTGAGCATCGAATTTGCCACTGAATGAAAATTCTTGGTATTGGGCAAATATTTGTACTTATCAAAGAAAATCTGATTCAGCACTCTGATTTGGTCATGCGGATGCATGTCTTCTCGAAGTTCGAGCCACGCATCAAAATACATATCATTGATGTATTGGCGTAGTTTATCAATGTTTAAGTCTGGATACTGATACGTTGCCACAATCCACATTCCTTCAAGCAAGTCTTCATGGCCTTTATTTTTCCATGCCACCAATCGGTTGATTACAGTATTATACTGTAAATCGTGAATCAAATCTTCAATTTTTTTCTGTAAAATCGGGTTTAAACCATTGCCTTGCCAGTGGTCTTCTAATAGAGGAATTATAGAACCCCCTAAAGTCCGTAAGCGATTCTCAACGTGCTGCACTACCTCACTATCTTCGTCATCAAGCAAGGTAACTAAGGCTTTAATTTCAGATTCGTTCATTATATTTGTTAATGTCTTTTTAGGTTATCTATTTTAATTAGTCTATTTACTACTCAACATTAATAAACTGGAAGTACCAAAACAGGCTCATATAAGCATAATACACTGACTATTAATGATTTAAGCCTATATTTGTCACCGTATAATAGATATTTGCAGTAAGCACTTCCAATTCAAGTGCTAAATTCATACTTTTGTAAAAAAAACAAACACTTTTTTATGAAAATTTTAGTTACAGGCGGTGCAGGCTTCATCGGTTCACACACAGTAGTTGAATTAATCAATGCTGGACATGAGCCAATCATCATCGACAACTTCAACAATTCAGATAAATCTGCACTGAAGGGTATCAAAAAAATTGTCAAAAAGTCAGTCAAGTGCTACGAAAAAGACTGCAATGATAGTAAAGTTTTAGAGCAAATTTGCAAAAAAGAAAATATTGAAGGAGTCATTCACTTTGCGGCCTATAAAGCCGTTGGTGAATCAGTAGCAAATCCGCTCAAGTATTACGAAAATAACCTTGGTTCAACACTCAATGTTTTGAAAGTAATGCTAAAGTTGGGCATAAAAAATTTAGTTTTTTCATCTTCGTGTACTGTTTATGGTCAACCTGAACAAATTCCAGTAACCGAAGCAACACCTCGCCAACCAGCTACCTCTCCTTATGGAAATACAAAAACCATGTGTGAAGACATCTTGCGTGACACAATCACCGCAGGAAATCCGCTTAAAATTATCGCACTTCGCTATTTCAATCCAATTGGAGCTCATCCATCAGCACATATTGGCGAACTCCCCAATGGCGTACCGAGCAATTTAGTGCCGTTTATTACACAAACTGCCGCAGGGATCAGACCAAAACTAACTGTTTTCGGTAGCGACTATAACACACCAGATGGTACAAATATAAGAGATTTTATTCACGTGGTAGATTTGGCAAAAGCCCACGTTTCGGCACTTGAATTGCTTGATAAACAGGTGGATAACTACTACGATATATTTAATGTAGGAACTGGAACAGGTAATACGGTTCTCGAAATTATTAAAACTTTTGAGAAAGTAAATAAACTTAAACTCAATTACGAAATCGGGCCACGCCGTGTGGGTGACGTAGAAAAAATTTATGGAAGCGTGGAAAAAGCAGAGAAAATAATGGGCTGGAAAGTAGAAAAAACACTCGCTGAAAGTTTGAAAGATGCGTGGCGTTGGGAAAAGAAATTGATGAAGAAGTAAATATAATTTATTATGAATACTACTCAAATACTCTTTGAAATAGACAAACTTCCACGTCAAACCAAGATGTTTGTTGTGGAAAAAGTGCTACATTCAATACGCCAACAAGAGCAAAAGGAAGCCATGAAGAAAGCTGCGGAGATTCTTTATGAAGATTATTTGACGGATAATGAATTGACCGCATTTACAAATCTTGATTCCGAAGGTTTCTATGAATCAAAATGAAATTTGGCAAGTAAATCTTGACCCGACAATTGGAGCGGAAATTAAAAAGACTCGACCAGTAATCATTGTCAATGACGATGCTTTAGGAAAATTACCATTAAAAGTGATTGATCCTATAACTGACTGGAAAGATAATTATACATTTGCTCCATGGATGATAAAACTTACTCCAAATAAAGCAAATGGTCTTGCAAAAGACTCATCGGCTGATTGTTTCCAAGTTCGCTCTATTTCAAAAGATAGATTTATTAAAAAATTAGGTACTTTGAAAGAGTCTAAAATGGACGAAATTAGACTGGGATTAGCAAAAATACTTTCAATTGATATATAAAAATGCAAACAATACTCATAACAGGTGGAGCAGGCTTCATTGGCTCTCATGTAGTCAGACTTTTTGTTACAAAATACCCTGACTATCAAATAGTTAACCTTGATAAACTTACGTATGCAGGAAACCTCGAAAACCTGACTGATATCGAAAAATCGCCAAACTATACTTTCGAGCATGGTGATATTACTGATGCAGCATATATTAATGGTTTGTTTGAGAAATATAATTTCAGCGGTGTTATTCACTTAGCCGCCGAATCTCATGTTGATAGGTCAATTACCAATCCAATGGAGTTTGTAATGACCAACGTTATCGGAACTGTGAATTTGCTAAATGCCGCCAAAAACGCTTGGAAAAGTGATTTTTCGGGTAAACGTTTCTACCATGTTTCAACCGATGAGGTTTATGGTGAGCTACACAATCCAGAAGAGTTTTTCTTAGAAACAACGAGCTACGACCCACGTTCGCCGTACTCGGCATCGAAGGCTTCTTCTGACCACTTCGTGAGAGCTTATCATAATACTTATAAATTACCAGTTGTTATCTCCAACTGTTCAAATAATTACGGGCCGAATCACTTCCCCGAAAAATTGATTCCGTTGATGATTAACAATATTATACACAACCGTCCACTTCCAGTTTATGGTAAAGGCGAAAACGTGCGTGACTGGCTTTTTGTAAAAGACCACGCTCGTGCTATTGACGTAATTTATCATAACGGTGGAAACGGTGAAACTTATAACATTGGTGGCTTCAACGAATGGAAAAACATTGATTTAGTGAATCTTTTATGCAAAATCATGGACGAAAAATTAGGTCGCCCAGAAGGAACTTCGGTGAAATTAATTACTTACGTAACCGACCGTGCTGGGCATGACTTACGCTATGCCATTGATGCCAACAAACTCATGAAAGAACTGGGCTGGGAACCATCTTTGCAATTTGAAGAAGGACTCACACAAACAGTTGAGTGGTATTTGGCCAATAAACAATGGTTAGCTAACGTAACCAGCGGCGATTATACGAAGTATTACGAAAAAATGTACAAATAGGCACTGATAACTGCTCACTAAAATGTCTCCGACCGAAGTTTATCCAAATCTCGAAACTGTTGTTAATCAGTATTTTATCAGTCTTGATAGTTATTCTGACGAACAATTTTTCTTAAAAAAAGATGAAGAAACGTGGTCGCTTGGGCAAATGTATGAGCATCTGACGGTTTCGTCACAATTCTTTTTTTTAGCAAACTGTGTGCGTTGTCTTGAAAATCGAAAAGGACAAGAAGGCGGAGAAAAAACTCATTTTGGTGAACAACAATTCAAATACGGTGGGTTTCCACCCGTAAAACTCAAAATACCCGATGCGATTCGTGGACCTGAGCCAGTTGCTAAAACAAGAGAAGAATACAAAAGTATTTTGAAAAAAATCTTGACCGATTCTCAAAATTTAATCGAAGCCGTTAGCAACGACGATGGCTCTTACAAAGCCCTGCAAGTAGCAATGGGCTGGCTCGATGCCAAGGAATGGTATTATTTGCACGAAATGCACTACCGTCATCATTTACGCCAAAAAACAGAATTAGAAAGCCTTTCGGCATAAAATAAACCTATTATAGATTTCTTCTCAAAGAATGCAAACGAAACAAGAACAATTTTGGAGTGGTGAATTTGGTAAAGATTATACCGATAGAAATTCGAGAAATCCCGAAGAATGGGATAAATTTTATCTCGAAAATTGGGGAATTACTAAAGTTGACTTGAATGAAAAATTCTACACAGATTTAGATAAAGATGCTAAAATCTTGGAGGTTGGTTGCAATACTGGTATGCAGCTCGTGGGTTTCCAACGTTCGGGATTTAAGAATATTTACGGCATTGAATTACAGCATTATGCCGCCCAAAAAGCCAAAGAATTTACCGAAAACATCAATATTATTCAAGGCTCAGGCTTTGATATTCCATTTAAAGATAATTATTTCGATTTGGTTTGCACCAATGGAGTTTTGATTCATATTTCGCCCGATAATTTACCCAAAATTATGGACGAAATGGTACGTTGTTCGAAACGCTATATTTCATGTTGGGAATATTACGCTCCCGAAACAACCAGCATCAATTACCGAGGCAATACCGATTACCTCTGGAAAGCAGACTACGCTCAGCTTTTCCTCGACCGTTTCTCGAATCTTCGTTTAGTAAAAAAAGAAATTTACCCGTACGTCAACCAAGCCGAATCGGGTAATGCCGATTGTATGTGTTTACTGGAGAAAGTAGCCCCCTAACCCCCGATGGGGAATTAATTTCTTTAAAAATGGAAATTCCGCAAGTCAATATTAAAGCTAACAGTGATTCAACTCCCCCATCGGGGGCAGGGGGGCTTTGTATCATACCCGCAAGGGGCGGAAGTAAGCGAATTCCGAGAAAAAACATTAAGGATTTTCTCGGAAAACCAATCATTGCCTATTCGATAGAAGCAGCTTTAGAAAGCAAACTATTCGACGAAGTAATGGTATCGACGGATGATGAGGAAATTGCTGAAATTGCAAGAAGTTATGGAGCGAACGTCCCGTTCGCTCGAAGCACCGAAAATGCTAATGATTACGCAACCACTGTTGATGTTTTGGTAGAAGTTTTAGAAGCTTACAAAAATCTCAATAAAACCTTTGAAGTAGGTTGCTGTATTTATCCAACTGCTCCTTTTGTTTCGGCTGAAACGCTTCAAAAATCATTTGATTTACTTCAATCTCAAAAGCTCGATTCGGTGTATCCAGTTCAGAAATTCTCATTCCCTCCGCAACGAGGAGTAATTTTTCAAGAAAACAAACTCCGTTGGCAAAACCCTGAAAACGCCCAAGTACGCTCACAAGACCTTACGCCACTTTACCATGATGCTGGGCAGTTTTATTTCTTTAAAACTGAAAAATTATTAAAAAATCGAAGTATTTTGACCGAAAACACCAGTGGAATTGTTATTTCAGAAATGGATGCCCACGATATTGACAACGAAGAAGATTGGCAAGTGGCTGAGTTTAAATATCGAATAAAATCGAAGATATGAGAGCCTACAAATGTTTAAAAAATCAACGTTTCGAGCATAACGAATTTACGTTGATACCCCTTCGAGATGAAGACCAGTTTTCGATAATGAAGTGGCGAAACGAGCAGATTTATCACCTTCGCCAAGCAAAACCACTCACCGAAGCCGACCAAAAAAATTACTTCGATAACGTAGTCTCGAAACTTTTTGAACAAGAGAAACCAAGTCAGTTGCTTTTTTCGTTCTTAAAAAACGGTAAATGTATTGGCTACGGAGGCTTGGTTCATATCAACTGGATTGATAAAAATGCCGAGATTTCATTTATCATGGATACGGCACTTGAAAAAGACTTTTTTGAGTATTATTGGAGCAGTTATTTACAACTCATTAAACAAGTGGCTTTTTCAGAAATCAATTTTCATAAAATATTCACATATGCCTTTGATTTACGCCCACATTTATACCCAATGTTGCTCAAAAATGGCTTTACAGAAGAAGCTCGATTAAAAGAACATTGTTATTTTGAAGGGAAATTTATCGACGTTTTGATTCATTCCAAATATGCAGATTTATCACCGAAAAGCTAAATTATCAGACCTCGATTTATATTTTGAATGGACAAATGACCCTGCTACTCGCAGTAATTCATTCAACACACAAGAAGTTGATTATCAAGGACATACAAATTGGTTTACAAGAAAAATTGAAGATAAAAAAGCCTTACTTTTAGTCTTTGAAAACGAAGAAAACATTCCAGTTGGCCAAATCAGAATCGAACAGAAAACAGATGAAAACATCATCGGAATTTCGATTGATAAGAACTTTCGAGGTTTGGGTTTGGCAGTACCGATGCTCACAAGTGCTTGTGAAGTTTTCTTTACCGAATTTCAAGCAAAAAATATCCACGCATACATCAAAAAAACTAACTTAGCATCATTAAATTCATTTAAAAAAGCAGGCTTTGAGATAATTAACGAGTTAGTTATCAGCAACGAAACAAGCTATCTTTTGGAAAAGAAATATGTTTAAAATTCAAGATACAATCATCAGTCCTGACCACAAGCCATTTGTCATTGCAGAAATGTCAGGCAATCATAATCAATCGCTTGAGCGTGCATTTGAAATTGTCGATGCTGCCGCAGCAGCAGGAGCTCACGCCCTCAAATTACAAACTTATACCGCCGATACGATTACTTTCAATGGTACTTCCGATGAATTTGTGATAAAAGACCAAAATTCACTTTGGAAAAACCAAAATTTACACAAACTCTACCAAATGGCCTACACGCCGTGGGAATGGCACAAACCAATCTTTGATAGAGCCAAAGCTCACGGAATGTTGGCATTCAGCAGTCCATTTGATACTACAGCCGTTGATTTTTTGGAATCGCTCGAAGTACCATGCTATAAAATTGCATCTTTTGAGAATACTGACCATATTTTGCTCAAAAAAGTGGCCCAAACTGGCAAACCTGTGATTATGAGTACGGGCGTGGCGAGCATTGCCGATATTCAAGAATCAGTAGCGGTTTTGCGTAAATACGGCTGTAAAGACTTAGTTTTACTAAAGTGTACCAGCACCTACCCTGCTACACCCGAAAGCACAAATCTCCTCACAATTCCGCACATGAAAGACCTTTTTGATTGCCAAATCGGACTTTCTGACCATACAATGGGAATTGGGGCAGCAGTAGCGGCTGTGGCTCTTGGGGCGAGGGTTTTAGAAAAACACTTTACGCTTCGCCGTGCCGATGGTGGTGTTGACTCTGCTTTTTCGCTCGAACCAGAGGAACTCAAAAACTTGGTCATTGAGTCGGAAAGAGCATTTTTGGCAATGGGAAAAGTGAATTATATTTTGTCAGAAAAAGAACAAAAAAGTTTGCAATATAAACGCTCACTTTACGTAGTAGAGCCAATGAAAGCGGGTGATGTTTTTAGCGAAAAAAATGTACGTTCGATTCGCCCATCAAATGGTTTACACACTCGCTACTATGAAGATATTTTAGGTAAAACAGCCACCCAAAATATTGAAGCAGGAACAGCTTTGAGTTGGGAGTTGGTTGGGTAAAGCCCCTCCCTAAATCCCTCCCGGATGGGGAGGGACTATAAATATAGATTAAGAATCATTCCTTTAACATGTAATCTTCATCTTTTTCCTTGTCTTCTTCTCGCATCTTTATTCCTTCATAAATATCTAAGAGAGGTAGCTTGAAGTCCAGTTTAGGAAAATTAATGATGGCGTTTTGGTCTTCATAAACATCATACAACCAAGAAGAAGAGTCATCAACACGACTATATGATTCTACCAAAAATTCGTACTGTGAAACTATCAAGTAATATTGAAGTGATGGAATATTTTTGTAGCGTCTTAGCTTAGCAACTCTATCATTCAAAACTGATGATTTTGATAAAACTTCAATAATCAGTGTTGGCTTTTTGATGATATATTCTGCATCCATATCCTCAGCATCGCAAGTGAGCATCAAGTCTGGATACGGATAATAAAAATGCTTGATTGCTTCCAACTTAACACTTTCAAGCAAAACTTCACAGCCTCTTGGGCGAAATATCGGGCGTAAAACACCGGAAAGATTCTGTAATATTCTATTGTGATTTATAGAAGTTCCTGCCATAGCAAAGACTTCACCATCGTAGTATTCATGGCGAATTTCACTATGTTTTTCCATTTCAAAATATTCTTCTACCGAAATATATTTTTTCTGAATTTTCTCTGCTGCACTCATTTTGTAATGTTTAATACTCAAAAATATACATATTCTAAGTGAAATCAAATTAACTTTTGGTACTTTCAGATAAAATAGCTACTACAATTCCTCGATTTTTCTTTCAAATATCAATGCATTAGCTCAAATAAGTCGGTTCAGTAACTGCTTCATGGAGTGGCAAAATAACCGAAAATTTGCTTCCTTTTCCAAATTCGCTTTCCACTTCAATTTTGCCGCCTTGAGCTTCGATAAATTCTTTGCTGATGCTCAGCCCCAAACCAGTTCCTTCTTTTTGTGTGCCAGGAATTCTGAAGTATCGGTCAAAGATTTTGGATAAATATTGTGGAGCAATGCCCTGTCCAGAATCAATGATTGAAAATTTGACGCTATCTTTATCGGAAGAAATACTGATATTAATAATCGAGTGTTCGTAAGAATAGCGAATGGCATTTGAAATCAGGTTAGTTAGTACCCAAGCGGTTTTTTCGCTGTCAACAAAAACTTCTGGTGCGGGCGTCTGCGTACTGGTACGAAGTTCAATTTGCTTTTGTTCAGCCGCATTTTTATTCGCACTAATGGCATAATTCAGCATTTCTTGCGTATTGGTCGGTAAAAGATTTAATTGAATACTTCCACTCTCGACTTGGGTAACATTTAGCAACTCGCTCGTTATTCTCAGTAAGCGATTTGTATCGTCTTTGATGCTGTCAATCAAATCTTTTTGTTCTGCATTCAATGGACCAATTTGATTGTTTTCTAAGAGTTGCACACTCATTTTGATTGATGAAATTGGCGTTTTGAATTCGTGCGAAACCGTAGCGATAAAGTTAGTTTTGGCGAAGTCCAGTTCTTTGTATTCGGTGATATTCTGCAACAAAATCACATTCCCTATGCTTTTTTCATGCTCTTCGCCAGTCGGAATGATATTTATTGGAATCAGTTCCTTTTCAAAATAACTTTCTTTATTGTCGGCATAGATTTTTATAGGTTCAATTTTATGTATAATGCTATTATCTGCATTGATGAATAAATCTTTGGTGAGTGTCCGAACCAAATCATTATTAGTTGCAATCTCTTGAACAGGCTTATTTAGCACATCTTCGGGCTTCAACCCTGTGATTTTCAAGGCATTATTATTCATAAAGATTACGTTATTGGCTTCATCTAAACCAATTACTGGCTCTCGCATATTATTGATGAGGGTTTCAGTACGCTTCTTTTCCATCAATAGTTTTTCGATGTTTCCAGCCTTGTATTCTTCGAGTTTTTGAGCCATCGTATTAAACGACTTCGCCAAATCGCCAAACTCATTGTGGCCCTCAAAATGCACTCGTTCTGAATAATTTTCGGAAGCAATTTGCTTGATACTCTTGGTCAGTTCGGAAATTGGATTAGCGATATTATTAGGTAAATTCACCAAAAGCGTAAAGGCGATTAAGAAACAAAAAGCACCGATAAGCCCAATCCAAGCAATGGCACTATCTGAGGTTCTCTCAGCGATACTACTTTTGCGTTGGATGGCTTGCATATTGAGCAATATTATGTCAGAAATATCGCTTCGGATTGTTCGGATTATTTCAGAATCAACATTGTTTTTCTTTAGTTGCTCAAAATCATTGCTTAGTTTATCGGTGAGTTCCTTCTCTCCTACTTCTGTCACATTACTTTGCTGTTTCCTTAGATTTTCTTCAAAAAACTTTAGTTCTTTTTCAGAAAAAACGTTTCCGTTGAGTGCGATGAGCATATTTCGGGAGTAGTCGATGGTGTTATAATTTGCCACTAAAATATTCTTAGTTTCGGTCGATAATTTATGAATAAACACCGACCCGATAACTGTAAGTAGGGTTATCATTAAAAATAAAAGTCCAATACCCGAAATGAGTTTATGTTTGATTTTCATTAGCTTAGTATTACAAGGTCAATATCGCTACTGGAGAGTTTTTTAAGGAGTTCGTTGAAAACATTAGTTGCTAAAATGATTTTAATTAAGCTAAAATGCGGTTTTCCAATACAAATCGTTGAAATTTTACGTTCTTCGGCTTGCTGCATAATTGCCTTTACGATTTCAGAGTTTTCAACTTTGATGATTTCTGCTCCCAATTCGGTGGCTAATTTAAAATGATTTATGAGATGCCGTTGTTTATCCAACGGAATTTTATCGGCCGACTCTTTGGGTGTCTGCACATATAGCACAAACCACTTACTATTGTAATAATTAGCCAAGCGAGCAGTTTTACGAATGACGGTCTTGGCCGTATTAGCATTGCTGCTAATACAAGCCAAAAAACGCTCGTGTTTGATAGTATTGACTTTGGTAATTTCGGACTCAACTTTTCGCTCAACTTGCGAGGCTACTTCTTTCAGTGCCAACTCACGAAGCTGCAAAATATGCTCACTCTTAAAGAAGTTTTTTAGGGCCATTTCTACTTTATCGGGCTGATAAATTTTCCCTTCTTTTAAGCGAGTGATAAGTTCGTCGGCCGTGAGATCAATGTTTACTACTTCATCAGCTTGGGCAATAATGCTATCGGGAACTCGCTCTTTTACTTCGATGCCCGTGATGGTTTTCACTTCTTCGTTGAGGCTCTCGATGTGCTGAATATTCAACGCCGAAATAACGCTGATTCCTGCTTCCAAAATTTCAAGCACATCTTGCCATCGTTTCTCGTTTTTGCTACCTTCGATATTGGTATGTGCCAATTCGTCAACAATCACGACTTCTGGACGGGCATTGATTACGGCCGAAACATCCATTTCTTCCAGTTCTTTACCTTTATAAAATAGTTTTCTGCGTGGAATAAGCGGTAAGCCTGCCAGTAAATCGTGTGTTTCTTTGCGGTTGTGCGTTTCGATGAAACCAATTTTCACATCAATGCCATTCTTCAAAAGCGTGTGTGATTCCTGCAACATTCGGTAGGTTTTTCCTACGCCCGCACTCATTCCGATATACACTTTGAATTTCCCCCGCTTCGATTTCTTGATTAAATTGAGAAATTCTTGGGCAGATTTTTTGGTTTCTTCCATCAGTAATTTTGTTAAAAAACAATTTATAGAGCTATGGCAAACGAGGTAGTTAAAAACACATTGGAGTTTTGTGGTCGATTATCACGCATAAAAATCATGTCTTTGCTTCTGAAAGTTCGGGCTTCTACTCGCCACAACAAATTTTCATTTATTTTATAATCATAGTTTAACGAATATCCCCAAGTCTGGAAACCATTTTGGGTGTTTGTTGCTATAATTACGCCATTTTTATCATTATAATGCTCGATTCTTGCTGCAATAGCAGATTTTGAGTTAGGTGTTACTCGGCAAATCAGAATAGAACTATACCAAGTATTATATCGGCTACTACCCTTTTGTTTTTGCTCTACGCCATAGTCAAGCCCGACAGTAAATCCGATTTTATCAGTTGCTTGATAGATGGCATAAAAATTATGAAAATACCTCATTTGTTTCACACTATCTGGCTTGTCGCTTCCGAGATATGAGCTACTATTGAGCGTTAGTTTTGCATTGGGTCTATAAGTTATTTGATGTCCAAAAGCAGGTTGATTATTTCCATCAACTAACTGTATTCTCTGCCAGCCATTTAGCACCAAACCCGCAAAGAACCATTTTTCATTTCGGGAAGTATAAGAAAGTTTTGCCCCAGTTTCAAAGTAAGGTGAATTATCGGCCATCAGACTTCTGGTAAGATTCCCACAATCTTTACTGATGGCACTTTCAAAGCCAATATGCGAGGGCATTACGCCCATATCCAGCCATAAATTATTGTTTTTGGCTACTTTTACCCCCACATTCGCCTCATAGATGTTCTTCAAAACGCCTACTTCGGCAGCATAATTGGCATTCATGTAAGTTCCCGTGGCAATACTCAAATTTGCTCTCAGAGCATCGTTTTGATAGGCCGCTTTGATAAATCCTAAATTGATATTGACTTCATTGCTGCGGTTGTGTGAATAAATAAAACTCGGGCGTGTGTGGCTGGCTTGATTAGCCACAAAAGTATAGTAAGTTTCTAAGTAAGCATTGATTACCAGATTAGGTTTTGTACTATCTTTTTGTGCGTAAAGGGAATTATTAAATGCCATCAGACAAAACAGCACAAATAATTTAATTTTCGAATAATTCATTGATTTTATAGTTGGATTTGTGATAAAACTTAATTCTTTAACTCATCAAGTGCCAAATTTAACTTTAAAACATTGATTTTTTCAGGGCCTAAGAATCCAAGTAATGGCGATTCGGTGTTTGAAATAATCAATTGCTTGAGATTAGCCTCGGCAATTCCTCTGATTTTTGCAATTCGTTTGATTTGAATCGTTGCAGCTTGTACCGAAATATTTGGGTCTAAACCACTTCCGCTTGCTGTGACAATATCGGAAGGAATTTCTGATTTTTGTACACCAGGATTATGCACCAAAAATGTATCAATTCGGGCTTGAACTTCCTTCAAATAATCTGGGTTTGAAGGTGCTTTATTACTTCCTGCACTTCCTGCGGCATTATAAGCCACCGCCGACGGACGAGATTGAAAATACTTATCATCGGTGAAAGATTGGCCAATATTGGCATAATATGTTTTGTTGTTTTGAGAAATAATTTCTCCTTTGCCATGATTGGGAGCAAACTGAGCAATCCCAAAAACGATAGCTGAATAGATTCCGACAAAAAACAATAAACTTACGATTGTTAGACGGAAAGCTGAAAAAATATATACGTTCATGATTTCTAAAATTTAAGATTTTAAATAAACATTGCTACTACAACGTCAATAATTTTGATACCTACGAATGGGATAATGACTCCACCCAAGCCATAAATCAGAAGATTACGACGGAGTAAAGCACTTGCTCCAATTGGCTTATACTCAACACCTTTCAATGCCAACGGAATAAGCATCGGGATAATAATTGCATTGAAAATCACTGCCGATAAAATGGCACTTTCTGGGCTGTGCAAGTGCATGATATTGAGACCTTGCAAAGCTGGAATAGCCACAATAAACAAGGCTGGAATAATGGCAAAATACTTGGCAATATCGTTTGCAATACTAAAAGTAGTCAGCGTTCCACGAGTCATCAATAATTGTTTACCAATTTCAACTACTTCGATTAATTTGGTTGGGTCATTGTCTAAATCGACCATGTTTCCTGCTTCTTTGGCGGCTTGTGTTCCGCTATTCATGGCCACGCCTACATCGGCTTGGGCTAAAGCTGGGGCATCGTTTGTACCGTCACCCATCATGGCCACCAATCTACCTTCCGATTGCTCTTTTTTGATATAATTCATTTTATCTTCGGGCTTGGCTTCGGCAATGTAATCATCCACCCCTGCTTTTTCGGCGATGAATTTTGCGGTGAGTGGATTATCGCCCGTTACCATTACGGTCTTGATTCCCATCTTGCGGAGGCGTTCAAAACGTTCGCTAATGCCCGTTTTAATGATGTCTTGGAGTTCAATCACCCCAATTACTTTTTCGTTTTTGGCTACTACCAAAGGTGTTCCGCCATTACTTGAAATAACTTTCACGCACTCTTGTACGCCTTTCGGGTAAACATTTCCTGCTCTTTCGGCAATGCCTTTAATAGCATCTGAAGCACCTTTTCTGATACGATTTCCATCAAAATCAACGCCCGAACAACGAGTTTCGGCAGTAAATTTAATAAAAGTCGGATTTTGTATTTGATAACTCGCAGGATTCACACCCGCCAATTCGATGATAGATTTTCCTTCGGGGGTTTCGTCGGCCATTGAGCTTAATACTGCCGCTTTGATGAATTCATTTTCGTCAATATCAAATGGATAAAACTTCGTTGCTTTTCTATTTCCAATCGTAATTGTACCTGTTTTATCCAACAAAAGCACATCAATATCGCCCGCTGTTTCTACGGCTTTACCACTTTTTGTGATTACGTTTGCTCTTAAAGCCCTGTCCATTCCTGCAATTCCGATGGCCGATAATAAGCCACCAATCGTGGTTGGAATTAAGCAGACAAATAATGAAATAAAAGCCGCAATCGTGATAGGCGTTTTGGCAAAATCGGCAAATGGCTTGAGTGTGACCGTAACGATGATGAAAACGAGCGTAAATCCTGCCAATAGAATAGTCAAGGCAATTTCATTCGGTGTTTTTTGGCGAGACGCCCCTTCGACCAAAGCAATCATTTTATCAAGAAAACTTTCGCCTTGCTCGGTCGTTACCTGTACTTTTATTTTATCTGATAAAACCTTAGTTCCGCCCGTTACTGAACTTTTATCACCACCTGCTTCTCTGATTACTGGAGCCGACTCGCCCGTAATAGCACTTTCATCAATCGTGGCAAGTCCTTCGATAATTTCACCATCGGAAGCAATTATTTCGCCCGCTTCGCAGACAAAAACATCTCCTTTTTTCAATTTTGCCGATGAAATAACTTGTCCATTTTCGAGCCTTGCGGGGGTTTCTTCTCTTGTTTTTCTTAAACTATCGGCTTGGGCTTTACCTCTTGCTTCGGCGATTGCTTCGGCAAAATTGGCAAATAGTAAGGTAAGAAACAAAACAATGAACACCATGAAATTATAAGCAAAACTACCTTGCGACTGCTCGCCTGCGAGAATCCAAGCACACACAAAAAACATTACTGCCGTTCCGATTTCGACTGTGAACATCACAGGATTACGAAACATGATTTTTGGATTTAGTTTTACAAAAGACTGTTTGATGGCTTCTTGCATCAAGTCTTTTTGAAATATTGATTGATTATTAGCTGACATTTTAGGTAATGATTAATGTTAAATGTTGAATGCTTAATTACATAAAACACTTGTAGTAAGCGATTTGAGAAATTTTCAATTATTCCCATTCAACAAGTTTATTAAATTTTAGAGTAGGAAATATTCAGCGATTGGCCCCAACGCCAAAGCTGGAAAGAATGATAAAGCCGCCACAATGGCAATGACCGCAAAGACCATCAGACCAAAAGTCATTGTATCGGTTTTGAGTGTACCGTTGCTTTCGGGAGTATATTTTTTGCTGGCTAAAATACCAGCAATGGCCACTGGCCCGATGATTGGCAGAAAACGCCCCAAAAGCATCACTATTCCACAGGCAATATTCCAGAAAGGTGTATTATCGCCCAAACCTTCAAAACCACTACCATTATTGGCACTTGAAGAAGTAAATTCATACAACATTTGACTAAAACCGTGATTGTTTGGATTACTCAACCAACCTGCATATTCAGCAGGATTATGAGTGTATAAATAACTGGCGATGGCAGTCCCAACCAAAATCAAAAACGGATGAAGCAGAGCAATTACCATTGCTATTTTCATTTCTTTGGCTTCGATTTTCTTGCCCAAAAACTCGGGAGTTCTACCTACCATCAAGCCACTGATAAACACCGCCAAAATGATGAATACATAAAAATTGAGCATTCCAACGCCACAACCGCCATAAAAAGCATTTATCATCATGGCCAATAGTTGATTCATGCCACTCAAAGGCGTGAAACTATCGTGCATAGCATTGACGCTTCCCGTAGAAATTACTGTTGTTGCGATGCTCCAATAAGCGGAAGCTGGTGAGCCAAATCTGATTTCTTTACCTTCCATGCTTCCGAGATTTTGGCTGACTCCCATTCGAGTAATGGCAGGATTTCCATTCATTTCCGAGATAATCGTTGGCACAACTAAGAGCGTAAATCCGATGGTCATTACTCCAAAAATCATCCAAGAAAGTTTCTTCCGATTAATTACATAGCCCAACGCAAATATCAATGCAAATGGAATGAGCATCTGAGTAATCATTTCGACGATGTTGGTAAAATAACTCGGATTCTCGAACGGATGTGCCGAATTTACTCCTAAAAAACCACCACCATTTGTACCCAAGTGCTTGATAGTCGTAAAAGCTGCCACTGGCCCACGGCTCACCTGTACGGTATCGCCTTGCAGGGTGGTCATGGTATCTTTTCCTTCAAAAGTCATTGGCATACCATTGAATACCATCACTGTGGCAACCACAACCGCAATCGGAAATAAAATACGAGTGCAACTACGCACAAAATATGAGTAGAAATTACCCAATTTATCGGTTGTGCGTTCTTTCATTGCTACGAATACAACCGCAGCAATGGCAATACCCGTACCAGCACTCAGAAACTGCCACAACATCAATACGAGTTGACCTAAATATGACATTCCGCTTTCGCCTGAGTAGTGCTGTAAGTTGGTGTTACAGATAAAACTAATGGCGGTATTAAAGGCTAAATC
The DNA here is from genome assembly GCF_040253585.1 of Emticicia sp. W12TSBA100-4. Classification (NCBI taxonomy): domain Bacteria; kingdom Pseudomonadati; phylum Bacteroidota; class Cytophagia; order Cytophagales; family Leadbetterellaceae; genus Emticicia; species Emticicia sp. W12TSBA100-4. The sequence goes on along the minus strand of NZ_JBELAU010000019.1, from coordinate 6,925 downwards.
GCCACTCATTGATGGGTTGTTGTCTGGATTTAGTGGTAGCCAAGCCATATTGGTCAACACTATCATTGATAATAAAAACCATGCGGCATTGATGCTAAGTAAAGCAGCTAAATGCTGTTTCCAGTTCATTTCTTGCGATTCATTGATGCCACTTAGCTTGAAGAATAATTTATCAATCGGATTGAAGATTGTATCTAACCAAGTTTTTTCGTAGTTGAAAACCTTGCCGATGTATCTTCCTAAAGGTAAAGCGATGGCCAATGTTAGCACAAACATTAGCACTACGCCAAGAATTTCTGAGTTCATTTTGTGTTAGAATTTATATAAAATTTTAAATTTTAGTAAAACCGCATAAAACATTGATAGGGCAATCAACCAAATAATGATTATGACTAACACAGCCTTGATTTTTTGCCATCTCATGGTTTTAGAATTTTTCGGGTTTTAGTAATACATAGCACATGTATAAAAACACGGCGATTGAGACGATGAATAATGCTATCATGGCTTAGATGTCTTCGAAGAATTTAATGGATTTGTAGAAAAGGGCGAAACCCAATAGCCCTAAAACTGTAAGTGTGATTGTTAGAAACATGATTTTATTTATTTGTTTCTAAATACAGTTTCAAGAGATGTGCCAGCAGGAGAAAACAACCTATAAGTATCTTATTATCAGTTTTTTATAAAATTTATCGGATTTTGTAAAATAAAAAACCCTTTCAAAATGAAAGGGTCTGTACTATCGTTTTGAAAGGGTGATATACCTAAAGTTTGTATTCTTCGATTTTGCGATATAAAGTAGTGAGAGCAATATTGAGCAATTCGGCGGTTTTGGTTTTGTTGCCGTTTGTGTAATTAAGTACTTTTTGAATATGGCTTTTTTCGGCATTAGCCAGCTCAAAGTTTGTCAGGATTTTGCCCGAAGTAGCACTGGCAGATTGCGAAGCATGCTGAATTTCCAGTGGTAGGTTTTCAGTTTTTAACTCATCATCATTCATCAAAATAATGCTTCGTTCGATTACATTTTTTAGTTCTCTGATATTGCCGTTCCAGTTATGAAGTTTGAGAGTTTCGATGAAAGATTCTTCAATTTTTCGTACTTTTTTATTCATTTTGTGTGAAAAAACCGTAACAAAATGATTGGTTAGTAGCTCAATATCAACAATTCTTTCTCGCAGTGCGGGAAGTTTTATCTGAAAAACCGAAATTCTATAATATAAATCTTCTCGGAAATGCCCCGCTTCAATTTCTTTCAATAAATCTCGATTAGTAGCCGCAATAATTCTGACATTTACTTTGATTGGTTTACTTTCTCCGACCTTTAATAATTCACCCGACTCTATGATTCTGAGTAGTTTGGCTTGTAAATCTAAAGCCATTTCGCCGATTTCATCCAAAAAAATAGTGCCGTTATGGGCTTCTTCAAACAAGCCTTTTTGGTCTTTTACTGCACCCGTGAACGCCCCAGCTTTGTGGCCAAACATTTCACTTTCGAGCAAATCCTTACTAAATGCCGAGCAGTTAATAGCCACAAAACTCTGGTTAGAGCGTCTGCTGGCTTGGTGAATAGCTTGGGCAAAAACTTCCTTTCCCGTGCCAGTTTCACCTGTGAGCAGCACGGTTGTGTCGGTTTCGGCTACTTTTTTTGCTAAATCAATGGTTTGGAGCATGATTTTCGACTTACCGATAATTTTATCAAAGGAGTGTTTTTCGCCCAATTGTTTTTCCAACTGCTGCACTCTTTTTGATAAACTCACTTTCTCGATAGCTTTATGAAGCAAAGGAATGATTTTATTATTATCATCGCCTTTTGTGATATAATCAAATGCTCCGTTTTTGATGGCTTGCACACCATCGGGGATATTTCCGTAAGCCGTAAGCAGAATAACCTCAACGGTTGGGTACTTATCTTTAATTGTTTTGGTCAAGTCCACACCTCGGCCATCGGGTAGTTTTACATCACAAATAACCACGTCAATGTTATTCTGTTCTAATCGCTTTAGCCCACTTTTACAGTCGCCCGATTGAAAAACCTCAAAGCCTTCCATCGTCAGGATTTTGGCCAAAAGATTTCTCAATTTTTCTTCATCATCAATTATCAGAATGGTATTGTTCATGGCTGTTTCAATCTTGAACTTTTTTGACAATCACCGAATAAATTCGGAGACTAAGGGAACAAAGGATAATTTTTCTTTAAAACTGAATAAATTCAGTTTTGGAATTAAAAAAATCTTACAGTTTTTAAAACCTTCACGGTAAAAATGTTTAATAGAAAATTCATTCTTAACTTACGCCTTCGGGTGAGCTTGCTTGAAGACTTTTTTGAGTTTTTCTATTGAATTATGGGTATAAACTTGCGTGGCGGCAAGACTCGTATGTCCCAATAAATCTTTTATGGCATTCAAATCTGCTCCACGATTAAGCAAATGCGTAGCAAAGGTATGCCGCAGCACGTGCGGGCTACGTTGTTCGAGCGAGGTGACCAACGACAAATATTTTTTCACCAAACGCTGAATAAACATCGGGTAAGCTTGCGTTCCACTATCGGTCACAATCAAGTAAGTATTAGTTGTGTCGTCAATAATATCGGTGCGAAGCGTAAGGTATTTTTTGATGGCTTCAACCAACGATTTATTGACAGGAATGATTCGCTGTTTATTGCGTTTTCCTAATACCGTAAGTGTATTATTGTATAGGTTGAGGTCAGTAATTTTTAAGCCAATCAATTCGGCCAAACGCATACCTGTTCCGTAGAGTAGTTCAAGCACGAGTTTATCTCGCAAACCAGAAAAATCATCAGAAAATTCCATATCATCGAGTAGATTTTCCATGGGTTTTTCTTCGACATATTTGGGGAGCGTTTTATCGGTTTTCAATGCTTTGATTTTGAGCATTGGGTCGGTGGTGATTGCCTTGTGGCGAAGCAAAAAATTGTAGAAAGTGCGGAGTGTAGCAATTTTTCGATTGATGCTACGGTTTTCGATTTTTTCGTCAACCAAAGCCACAATCCAAGAGCGAATCATCTGAAAATCCGCTTTCTCTGGTTCTTTAAATTCGTATTGGTATAATAGGAATGCCGAAAATTGTTTCAAATCTCCTTCATAAGCCGTAACTGTATGATGGCTGAGACGTTTTTCGTATTTGATATGTTGTAGAAAATAAGAAACCATATTATCAGTTGTCAATTATTAATTATCAATTTTTAGAATTGAGCATCAATAAAATTTACCTGCTAATATGGTTTAAATATATTAGATTGCAATACTTGTTTGAAACAAATTGAATTGCTCAATAATATTACATTTCTTCGTTGCTTCTCAATTTACCCACATAAGTAGCGTGAATAATTTCGTTACGACGAGCTACTGAAGGTTTTTCAAACGCCTGACGCTTGCGTAGTTGACGCAATACACCCGTTTTCTCAAATTTCTTCTTGAAACGTTTCAAAGCTTTATCAATAGATTCGTTTTCCTTTACGTTGATTACTAACATATAAATACACCTCCTTTTGTTTGGGAGTGCAAAAGTAGAGATTAATTTTCTGATTTTCAAGTTTTTAAGACTAAAACCTGTAAGGTTTTTTCAAAACTGACGGGTTTAACACTACATTTGTGAAAATTTAAAATAAAACTTCCCTTTAGGGACTGAGCGTTATGCGAACAGCCATTATTGATTTAGGCACAAATACATTTCATTTGCTGATTGTTGAAGGCACAGAAACACTTTATAAATCTTCGATTCCTGCCAAGATTGGGATGGGCGGTATTAGCCAAGGTGTGATTTCGGAAGAAGGTATTCAACGAGCTTTGGGGGTACTGAAAGGTTTCCGAGAAGTAATTGATAATCAATCGGTTGCACTGGAGAATGTTTTTGCTACTGGTACAAGTGCGATTCGGAATGCTGGAAATAAAGAAGAATTTATAGAAAGAGTTTTGGATGAAACAGGCATCAAAATTAAAGTTATATCGGGCGATGAAGAGGCTGAATTGATTTGTCTGGGTGTAAAACAAGCCATGAGTATTCCCGAAACTTCGATGATAATGGATATTGGTGGCGGTAGCGTGGAATTTATTATTTGTAACGACGAAAAAATATTTTGGAAGCAGAGTTTCGAGATTGGTGGGCAGCGTTTGATGGATAAATTTATGAAATCCGACCCAATTTCGATGCGTTCGGTGCAGATGATGGATGATTTTTTTCGTGAAAAACTATTGCCCTTGGCCAATGCTTGTCACCAATACGCTCCGAAGGTCTTGATTGGTTCGTCGGGGTCGTTTGATACGCTGATTGATATGCAATACATGAAGGAAAAAGGGCAACTTCCTGCCAGCGATGAAGTTGCGTTTGAATATTCACTCCCTGAGTTTTACTGGGCTTATGACGAATTGATTTTTAAGAATCACGCCGAAAGAATGCAAATTCCAGGTATGATTGAGCTACGTGTGGATATGATTGTGGTAGCCATGTGCTTGATTCGTTTCGTTATTCAAACACTTGAAATTCAACGCATTAGAGTTTCGAATTATGCCCTAAAAGAAGGAATTATGGCCAAAGTTTTGGGGTAAAACTACTATTTTATTTTGATGGTTAGGTTTGCTAAGTAGGTGCTGGCATACTTTTTTAGAAAAAATTTGTAACGAATTGGTCAAATCTAAAATAAAAAATAAAAATGGCAGAGAAAAAATTAGCAGGACAAACCGCTTTGGTTACGGGAGCAAGCTCTGGAATCGGTGAAGGCGTAGCAGTAGCTTTGGGCGAAGCTGGAGCAAATGTGGTTGTGAACTACGGTTCCAATCAAGCGTCAGCCAATGCAGTTGTAGAAAAAATAAAATCATTTGGTAGCAATGCCATTGCGATTCAGGCTGATGTTAGCAAAGAAGAGCAAGTTCAAGCAATGTTTCAGCAAGCTATTGAAACATTCGGAACTGTGGATATTCTTGTCAATAATGCAGGCTTACAGCAAGATGCAAAGTTCGATGAAATGACCTTAGCTCAATGGCAAAAAGTAATTGATATTAACCTGACAGGTCAGTTTTTGTGTGCCAGAGAAGCAATAAGAGAATTTTTGCGTCGAGGGCCTGTGCCTGAGCGTTCGCTCGCTACTGGAAAAATCATTTGTATGAGTTCGGTTCATGAGTTAATTCCTTGGGCTGGTCATGTCAATTATGCGGCCTCAAAGGGAGCAATAAAAATGTTGATGCAAAGCCTCGCTCAAGAATACGGCGACCGCAAAATCAGAGTGAATAGTATTTGTCCGGGTGCTATTCAAACCCCAATAAACCGAGCGGCTTGGGAAACTCCCGAAGCTTTAAATAGCCTAATGTCGCTTATTCCTTACAACCGGATTGGTCAACCGAGCGACATTGGCAAATTAGCCGTTTTCTTAGCCTCTGACGATTCTGATTATATAACAGGAAGTAGTATGTTTATTGATGGAGGGATGACCGTTTTTGAAGGATTTGCTACTGGAGGTTGATTTGTATATCAAAAAAATAGTCCCCTTTGAAATATCATTGGGGACTATTTTTTTTGTCAAGTTATTTATTTAGACCTTGTTTTAGTTTTATTAATCATAAAAGGCACACAAATCTCTGTTTTACATTCACACACTCGTTTCAATAATTCAACTGTTACATCCTTGTAGCATCCATTGTTATTGAAAATTCTGATGGTATAAAACTGTGAATTGGCCGTTGGATTTGGTAAGCTACTGGTCAATACACCATTCGATGGAATAGCTGCTGCAACCGCTGGAACTGCCGTTGAAGCATTGAATGTATTACCTGCTGAGTACTGATAGTTTACACCATTTACAACTCCTGTAACCGTTAGTTTTCCATCATTATTGGCAGTTCCCGCTGTACAAGTAGCCATTGTTGCTGTAACTGATGTAAACGTTGGTTTCACGGTATCTGCCACTGTAATAGCTGCTGTAACTGTTCCCACACAAAGATTTAGGTCTTTTACGGTAATGGTATAAGTTCCGCCGTTTAAGTTAGCAAAGCTATTTGATGGTTGGAAGTTTGTGCCATCAATTGAGTATTGATAAGCTGGTGTTCCACCTGTTACGGTTGCTGTAATTATGCCTTTTGGAGTCGAGCAATCAATTGTTGAGCCTACGGCTGTAATGGCCAGTTTGGTTGGTTGCGTTATTGCAGTAGTTGCCGTTGTCGAACATCCTTTTGTATCGGTTGCTGTAATCATGTAAGTTCCTGCAACTAAATTTGTAAATAAGCTATTCGGCTGAGTAGCAGCTCCATTGATTGCAAAAGTATAAGCTGGCGTTCCACCTGTTGCAGTTGCTTGGATTTGGCCATTAGTTGCACCGCTACATTTCAAGTTAGTTGGTGTTACAGCTAAAGCTACGCTTGTTAAAGGCTCATTTACTGTTATATTAATCGAAGCAGTACAACCTCCAGCATCTTGGATAGCCACTGCGTAAGTTCCTGCGGTAAGTCCATCAAATACATTATTTGATTGGAATATACCAGTATTTAATTTGAACTTATATGGTGCTATTCCATCAAAGCCTGTCACAGTTATTTTTCCATTATTTCCTCCTTTACAATCAACAGCTTTTACATTTACTTGAGCTGTTACGGTATTAAATTCTCTAATCAAAACAGATGCACTTACTTTACAACCATTGGCGGCTGCTACTTCTACCGAATAAGTCCCCGCATCATTTACATTGATGTTTGAAACTGTACTTCCATTACTCCATAAATAAGTGTATGTACCTGATGGTGTAATTTCTGCTGTTAATACTGACTGCGTTTTCAAGCAAGTCAAAGTATCTTCAGTTGCGTTAATTACTACTATTGGCACTCCCATATCTACTGTTACACTCGTTGTCGCAGTAGCACTACAACCATTCGCATTCGTTACTGTTACCGTGTAGGTTCCTGCACTTGTGATATTTACA
>NZ_JBELAU010000018.1:0-93737 GCF_040253585.1 Emticicia sp. W12TSBA100-4 | reverse complement strand
GCTTTTTTTATAGTTTTTAACAAAGATTGCTTCAAAATAGACTTTATTTTGAAATATTATTGGTAAAGAATTTGTTATTATAGTGGTTATCTAATATTATTGTTTATTACTATAATTATAATAATGAATTACGACATCAAATTACAAGGTGCAGAAGAAGATAACGGTACAATTGAATTTGACCGATTAATTCAACTTGCAGAAAATATAAAATCAATCGCTAAAGGGGCTTTACAGATACGATTAGTAGGTTTTAGTAAATTAATGGGACAACCACCAAAAAAAATCTCTAATGCCCTTAAAATTCGCCTATCTGGTTTATATGAAGAAAATATCTATACCGCTCTAGAATTAGAATGCGAGCCCTTTTCTAAATATCTTAGTGGTTGGCAAGGGGATATTTTTAATCCCAATATTTTAGAAGAATTACCCAACTTAACTCCTGTATCGCTGGTAATGAATACTTTTAGAGGAGTATTGGAACAAGATAAAGACTATGAATGGGTAGATAAACCCCTACTAAAAAAATTAAGTGATTTTAAAAGTCTTTTTCTTACCGATTCAGAAACTATACAATTTTCAAATCGAGGTAGTGTACCCGAATTAATACTCAAAAAAAATGACTTTGATAAAATCAATTCTATTCAAGAAAGTATCCCAGAAGCACAATTTGCAGTAATTTCTGGAAAATTAGACACCCTTAAATATAGTGCCTCAAGAATTTTAGTAGAAACGAATGAAGGCTTTGTAAACGGAATTTTGTCAGAAGATATTTCAACTGAAGAGATAAGCAAATATTGGGGGAAGGACATTACATTAACAGGAACAGCACACTACAAACCCAATGGACGACTTTCATTCATTGAAGTAGAACGTGTTTTTCCAACGGAAGAATCAAACCTATTTTTCAATAAAATACCTAAAACAGAGAATGTTGAGCAACAAATCAAAAGACAATTAAGTGAGAAAAAGCATTTTAATTATCTATCTGAAATAGTTGGTCAATGGCCGGGAGAAGAAAGTTTTGAAGAAATCTTAACCCAACTTGATTAATGATGAGATTTCTATTCGACACTAATATTCTTGTTGCCTATCTTCGTTCAGCTCCATTATCTACAATTATTGAAAATGAGTTAAATATTACTAATTCTCAAAATATAGTTATGATTTCATCAGTCACTAAAGGAGAATTAATGGCTTTTGCATTAAACAATAATTGGGGCGAAAAAAGGAAAGAAAAGCTAAATGAACTTCTAAATAAGATTTTTATTCTTGATATAAATGCGTCGGACAATGCTTTATTTGAAGCGTACGCAGAAATAGATTCTTACAGCCAAAATAAGCTCTTAAATCAGCCTTTACCTCAAGGACGAAATGCAGTTAAAATGGGCAAAAATGATTTATGGATAGCGGCCACTACTAAAATTTCTGGAGCCACTTTAATTACTACTGATGGAGACTTTGACCATTTAAGAACTAAAATCAACTTGATAAAATATAAACCTGACGGAACAAGAGTATTTTAATACATCTTTTTCAAACTTCGATAAATCAAAAAAGCGAACTATTCTTTTGGAATAACTCGCTTTTCTATATAAATCTATCTCCGAAAATATCAGATAGTAACCCAAGCTTGCTTGCGGTGACTTTCGATGATTCTTTCGCAAATCAATAATTCACGCAAACCATCGGCAAATGTTGGATACGTTGGATTTTCAGGTTGTTTTCCTGCTGCAACTGCCGCATAAACTTCCTTGAATAATTGCTTCGATGTATCTGGGAAACCTTCGTTGTGTCCACCTGGGAAACTCACAAGGCTTTGTGCTTCACGATAGAATAATGATGGGTCTTTCATCAATTGTTGGTTAGCTCCATCACGTTTGCCAATCCACATTTCGTTTGGTTTTTCCGAACACCACTCAAAATTCGCTACCGAACCTGAAATTTCTAAGTTCAAACGGTTTTTACGTCCAGCCGAAACTTGGCTTACTGTTACGCTTCCCTTAGCACCGTTATCAAATCTCAAAAGTACACTTGCATGGTCTTCGGTATTGATTGGCACTTCAGCGTAATCAGATGGCTCAAGCATTTTGCCCGAATACGTTTCGATGGCCTTCAATGGCTTCAAGCGAGTTTTGTGTACAGTATTGAAATCGGCCATTACTTGCGTGATTTTCATTCCCGTAATATACTCGGTTACATCCAAAAGGTGCGAACCAATATCGGCAATTGCTCTTGAATCGCCAGACTTGTCCGGTTCTAAACGCCAGTTATAATCTGTTTGGTAGAAAAGCCAATCTTGCAAATAGCTACCCATGATTGAGTAAATTTCGCCCAAATCGCCTTTTTCACGCATGGTTTTCATCTGACGAACCAACGGATAATATCTCAAATTGAAGTGAACAGCATTTACTAAACCTGTTTCAGCGGCTAATTTTACCAATTCTTCTGCTTCTTCAATTTTGGTGGCCAATGGTTTTTCGCACACAACGTGTTTTCCTGCCAATAAAAGAGCTTTTGATTGCGAATAGTGCAAGAAGTTTGGCGTACACACGTGTACACACTCAATTTCTGAATCTTTCAATAAATCTTCAAAGATATACGCACGTTCGATACCCAAAGAAGCTGCTTTGTCTTTCGCTAAATCAATATTTGCTTCACAAAGTCCTAAAACTTCAATATTTGGTAAACGACGGAGGGCTTCAATATGAGCTGGCCCGATAAAACCTGTGCCAACAACGGCAACTTTGATTTTTTTCATGGTTTGAGGCAAAGGGGTGTTTAATTAAAAAAGAATTTCGTCCCAAAAATAGCAAGAGATTTTTAGTTAAAACTACTTATGGCAAATTTTTCGGTATTACAATAGATGGAACTATAAAGAAAAAAACCATCAATCGAAGTTTTGTATTTTCTTAATAAATGCAAAACGGGTGATTTTACTTTAATTTTGAGCAAATTGGCGGTTTCTTTATCGGCTGCAATGGCTCGCACTTCTTGGGTCATGCTCTGCACATCAACCTGATATCGGATAAGCAAAGTTCGGAAGAGAGAGCCTTCCAACAACGGTTCTTCAATAAAATTTGGTAAATTTTCGTTCGGAATATACGTATGCTCATACATCACTGGCGAATCTTCTACCAAACGTAATCGCTTAAAAAATATAAATTCTTCGTGCTTTTCCTCATCAATTAGTGGTTTAAAGGCTGTATCTTCCAATTTTTTTAATACTGGACCTTCTAAAACTAATGTTTTTCCGTGCCTATCGCTTGCTACTACCACTTCGGTCCAACCTTTCAGCGAAAGTAAACCGAGCGATTTTCTACTTGCCGAAACCGTACTTCCTTTTCCGTGTTGGCGAGTAATGTAGCCTTCACGCACGAGTTCGTTGAGAGCTTGTCGAACGGTCATACGAGTTGCATTAAACTCAGTACAAAGGTCATTTTCGGAAGGCAATAGTCCACCTTCTTCATAAACTCCCGAAGTAATTTTTTCTTTTAAACTCGCTTGAATTTGTCGATAAAGGGGTATTTTCATAGAGTAGTCTCAGCAGGTGGCAATATCAAACACTATTTAGAAATTCTGAAAGCAAATTAATCTAATAAACTCATAAAAGGCACTAAATTTTGATAGAATATTTTCAGAGGTTTATTTATGAAAAAAGGCATTTAGGAATCCCAAATGCCTTTCCAAGACGAAAATACTTTAACCTATGATGAATAAACCCGATAAATCGGGGTACTCAAACTCTTTATGATTTCAATGAAATCGAATATATTTTTGATACAACTTGTATAGACAACAGAATAATTACTTACAAAAGAAACTAAAAATCAGTATTTAGGCAAATATTTTAAATGTTTTTTTTACAATTATTAATTTTTATACAATTTTTAGTCAAAAAAGTATTACTTCTTTCAATAAAAGTGTAATTCTGACACGATTTGAAAGATTTTTTAGAACAGGTCGTTGTTGCGATACAGGATTATTGCTTTGGTTTTCATTCTTAATATCCAATCGTCGAGGCTGTTACATTTTCTGAAGCTAAACCCAAACGTTTTTTTGCGTCTTCAATGATTGTGGCGGTGGCAGTTGCTCCGAGGCGAGTTACGCCCAACTCCATTACTTTCAATAAACCGTCGAGTGTTCGTACACCTCCTGCTGCTTTTATCTGAACTTTTTCTGACGAATTTTTTCTCATCAAAAGCAAATCATGTTCCGTTGCTCCTTTGTAATTATAGTCTCCGTTGGCTTGTTTTACGTAACCGTATCCAGTAGATGTTTTCACAAATTCTACGCCCACTATGCTACAAATCTTGCAGAGTTTTATTTTGAGTTTATCTTTTGGAAGAAAATCATTTTCAAAAATTACCTTCAAAATAGCTCCGTGTTTGTGGCTTTCTTTCAAAATAGCATTGATTTCTTTTTTTACATATCGCCAATCTTCAGACAAAACTTTGCCGACGTTTACCACCATATCAATTTCGGTTGCTCCATCTTTGCAAGCTTGACGAGTTTCGGCCACTTTTTGCTGAATCGTGCTACTTCCATGTGGAAAACCTACGACCGTACAAACTTTTACATCAGAATCTTTGAGCAACTCAGCTGCTTGTTTCACGAAATACGGTTTTATACAGACCGTTGCGACATCATAATGTTTTGCCAGTTCACAGCCCGCTATCAAGTCGGCATCGGTCATTGTTGGATGGAGCAAAGAATGGTCAATCATCTTTGCGATTTGATGGATAGAATAGTTCATTTTTAGAATTTATGTTTGCTTGGTACAAATATAAATCACACAACTTGTATAGACAAGTTAAATATTAAAAAGTATAATTTTGCTTAAAAGAAAAGCATTTCAAACGAAAGTAGGCCTTCATTCAATAAATAATTACTCAACAAAACACCATTCTTGCCATTTTTTTAATAGTTTTGGAAAGTAATCAGCAATACTAAACCTAAACTTATTAAAACATATTATGAGTAATTCTCTTTTTCGTAGAAAGGATGTAACACAAGCTATCAAAGAAACCGAAGACCGTGAAGACGGAAATTCACTGGCTAAAGTATTGGGAGTGAGAGATTTAACCTTACTTGGTATTGCTGCCATTATCGGAGCAGGTATTTTTAGTACAATTGGCTTGGCGAGTTTCAATGGTGGGCCTGCGGTTTCTCTTCTTTTTGTATTTGTGGCAATTGCCTGTGTATTTACTGCTTTGAGTTATGCCCAATTTGCTTCAATGGTTCCTGTCAGTGGTAGTGCCTATACGTACGCTTATGTATCTTTTGGCGAAATGCTCGCTTGGATTATTGGCTGGGCATTGATTCTTGAATATGCCGTGTCAAATATGGTAGTAGCCATTTCGTGGTCGAGTTATTTTACTTCGATGCTCGAAGGTTTTGGCATTCATTTTCCGACTTGGCTGGCCGTAGATTATACAACCGCCAAAGAAGCCTTTGAAAGTGTGCAAACGGGAGGAACAGAAATTAACGATGGCACTAAACGTTTGGCTCAGGCTTTTCAAGATGCTCCAAGTTTGGGTTTCCTGAAAGTAATCTTCAATCTTCCTGCGGGAATGATTACGGTCTTGATTACAACACTTTGTTATATTGGTATCAAAGAATCTCGCAATGCGAGTAATTTTTTGGTTGGTTTAAAGCTTTTGGTGATACTTTTGGTAATAGTAGCAGGTGTTTTTTATGTAAAACCAGCGAATTGGTCGCCTTTTGCACCAAATGGCGTTGAAGGGGTGTTGAGCGGAGTTGCAGCAGTTTTCTTTGCGTTTATTGGTTTCGACTCTATTTCGACAACTGCCGAAGAAGCCAAAAATCCTCAACGAGATTTACCTCGTGCGATGATTTTATGCTTGGTAATCTGTACGATTCTTTACGTGCTTATCTCGTTGGTACTTACTGGAATGGTAAACTATACCGAATTAAATGTAGCCGACCCATTAGCGTATGTATTCACAAATGTAGGTTTTGATGCTGTGGCAGGAATTATTTCGGTGAGTGCCGTTATTGCCATTACGAGTGCTTTATTGGCTTATCAAATCGGGCAGCCACGTATCTGGATGACCATGAGCCGTGATGGGCTTTTAGGCAAAAAATTTGGTGAGATTCACCCAAAATTCAAAACCCCAGGTTTTGCAACAATTATTACTGGTATTTTGGTGGCTGTTCCCTCGTTGTTTTTCAAGATGAGTTTCTTCGTTGACCTCACGAGCGTGGGTACTTTCTTTGCATTTATTTTGGTGTGTGCAGGCGTGCTTTATTTAGATACGAAAGGCATGAGCAAAGACGCAAAATTTAAAATTCCGTACATCAATGCTAAATATTTGTGCGGAATCTTGATGATAGGAGCGTTATACTTCACATATTCACAAGGCGATGTCATGCAACATTTAGAAGAAAAACCATTGCTTTTTGTGTTTTGGGCTGTATGGTTAGCATTGTCGGTAATGAGTTTTAAATATAATTTCTCGCTACTCCCAATCTTCGGAATTTTGACAAACCTCTATCTAATGACCGAACTCGGCTGGACAAACTGGCGAATGTTTATCATCTGGATGGCCATCGGCTTAGTGATTTACTTTGCTTACGGCTATAAAAATAGCAAATTGGCGAAAAAGTAGAAAAAGTCCACAGTCAACAATTGGCAGTCAGGTAGGTAAGAAACAATGTTTTAAATATGAATGCAATAGCGACACATTCGAGGTATAAACTTGGAGCAAAAAAGGTTGAGAAGAGAATTCCTCAACCTAAGTTGCTTACGTATGAGGATTACGTAAAACTTACTCCACCCAATAGTGGAAACTATGAATTGCTCAATGGTCAAATTATTTTTAAACAAACTCCAAAGCCTTCACATCAAACTACAAGAACTTTATTATCAATTTACCTCGGAAATTTCATCATTCAGAATAAACTTGGTGAATTATATACTGCTCCTTTGGATGTGCATTTTACAGAATATGACACTTTACAACCAAATTTGCTTTTTATAACAAAAGAAAGACTCAATATTATCGGAGAAAATAAAATTGAAGGATCGCCCGATTTGGTAGTTGAGATTCTTTCTCCATCGAATGATAACAGCGATGCGGAACGCCGCCCGATGTCCTACAAAAAACACATCTACGAGATAACAGGAGTAAAAGAATATTGGCTAATAAATGTAGAAAAACAGTCACTAACGCTTTATAAACAAGTAGATAATGAACTTCGTTGGCAAAGAGATATTCAGAAAAACGAAGTTCTTACATCAGAAATCATCAAAGGATTTGAGTTAGAATTAAACAAAATATTCGAGTAATTTATTTCCATTAACAAACCCTAACCTTCTTACTATTTTGGCAAATTTTAAAAAAGAAATCAAACTATACGATGCCGTAATGCTCGTATCAGGTTCGATGATTGGCTCTGGAATTTTTATTGTCAGTGCCGATGTGGCTCGTCAAGTTGGCTCAACTGGCTGGTTATTAGCATCATGGCTTTTGGCAGGTGTACTGACTATGCTCGGTGCATTGTGCTACGGCGAACTCACTTCTATGTTTCCACAAGCGGGCGGACAGTACGTTTTCCTACAAAAAGCCTACGGAAAACTCACTGGATTCCTTTATGGCTGGTCGTTTTTTGCGGTAATTCAGACAGGAACTATTGCGGCCGTTGCGGTGGCTTTTGCTAAGTACTCTGGTGTGCTTTTCCCTGAAATTATCAGCGATAAACACGAGATTTTTGCACTTGGCGATACTTCATTTAAACTCACTTCTCAGCGTTTACTGGCCATTTTGAGTATCATTTTGCTTACTTATGCCAATACTCGTGGCGTAAAAGAAGGCAAAATTATTCAAAATATATTCAGTACAACCAAACTCGGAGCTATTGCGATGCTCATTATTTTGGGTTTCATACTCGGAGCAAATGGCGATGTAATTGCCCAGAATTTTTCAAACATTTTTGATGCATCAAGCACCGCCAAAGTTGATGGCGAATGGATTGTAACTGGCATTACGGGTTTCGGAATTATTTTGGCAATTGGCGTAACACAAGTAGGAACATTGTTTTCGAGCGATGCTTGGAACGGGCTTACCTTTGCTGGTGATGAAGTGGTAAATGCCGAAAAAACGATACCAAGAGGCTTGATAATTGGTACTTTTCTCGTAACGGCCTTATATCTTTTGATGAATATCACTTACCTCTGCATTTTACCACTGAAAGGTGACCCAAATGGTGCTGACGTAATGAGTCGAGGCATTCAGTTTGCTTCCGAAGATAGAGTTGCAGCCGCAGCTGCACAAGTAATTGGTGGACAAGGCTTCTCGGTGATTGTTGCGATTTTAATTATGATTTCAACTTTTGGCTGTAACAATGGCTTGATTTTATCGGGTTCGAGAGTTTATTATACAATGGCCAAAGATGGTTTATTTTTCAAGAATTTTGGCAAATTGAGCGAAGCGGGTGTTCCACAAAATGCTCTTTGGTGGCAATGTGCTTGGGCATCTTTCCTTTGTTTAACTGGAAAATACGGCGATTTGCTTGATTATCTGATGGGCGTTGTGATTATGTTTTACGCCTTCACCATTTACGGAATTTTTATTTTACGTAAAAAAATGCCAGATGCTGAGCGTCCAATCAAAGCACCCGGTTATCCGATTTTGCCGATGCTTTATGTAATTGTGGCTTCGATTATCGTTTTGATTTTAGTAAAAGAAAAACCTCAATTTACATACCCTGGCCTTGGCATTGTGGCTCTCGGAATTCCTGTTTATTATTGGTTTAATAGTAAGAAAGAATAGATTTTTTTAAGTTACCACAGAGGCACAGATTAACACAGAATTTATTCTGTGAAAATTCGTGTAATCCGTGCCTCCGTGGTGAAAAAACAGAGAATAAAAATGCGAAAAATCCTCTTTTTCGATACCGAAACTACTGGATTACCACAATTTTATAATGCACCAATCACGCAAGTCAATAATTGGCCACGTTTGGTGCAATTGGCTTTTCTCGAACATTATGAAGATGGCTCACTTGCAGCCAAACACAATTATATCATCAAACCCGAAGGCTTCGTGATTCCACGAGATGCTACACTTGTTCACCGAATATCAAACGAAAAAGCCCAAACCGAAGGAAAAGATTTAACACAAGTTTTAGATATTTTTGCCGATGCCATCAACGAATCAGCGATACTGATTGCCCATAATTTTGATTTTGATAGAAATATTGTTGGAGCAGAGTTTGTCAGAAAAGAATTTGATACCAAACCGCTGCTAACCAAGCGAAGTTTTTGTACGATGAAAAATAAAGATGTGGTAAATTTCTGTCGAATACCCAACAAAACTGGCTATAAATGGCCAAAACTCGAAGAACTTTACTATAAATTATTCAACCAAAGATTTATCGACGCCCACGATGCCAGCATTGATATTGAAGCCACTGCCAAATGTTTTTGGGAATTATTGAGGCGTGGGGTGATTAGGGCGTA
Organism: Emticicia sp. W12TSBA100-4; assembly: GCF_040253585.1. Classification (NCBI taxonomy): domain Bacteria; kingdom Pseudomonadati; phylum Bacteroidota; class Cytophagia; order Cytophagales; family Leadbetterellaceae; genus Emticicia; species Emticicia sp. W12TSBA100-4. The sequence goes on along the minus strand of NZ_JBELAU010000018.1, from coordinate 84,253 downwards.
AGAATTTAATCAACTTGCTTCATTTGCTTAAACATAGTCAGTGCAGTAAAAAATTGATAATTTTTAGTTTCTTCTTCTTGCCAAGTACTGATAAAATTAATCTTTTCGAAAATACTGCTAAGATGCTCTTTTCTCTTTTTCACAATAGTAGAATGATTGATACCCAGCGTCAAAATCATTGTATTTATTCTTTCCTGCAAAGATTCTTCTTGATTTACATTTGCAAAAAAGATGTGTAACTTTTCATCATATTCCAAGAGTAAAAAAGGGTCATAACCTTCTCTATCTGGTTTTAGAATATCATCAACTGGCGACTCACGTTTGTGTTTATCATTAATGTCTTTTTGAACCATAAAAAGATTATCCCATGCCCAAGCTCTATTTTTCTTTAGTGCAGGGTCAAAATGGTCTAATGCACCAAAAAACTGAGGATTATCAATAGTATATTTCCCATTGTGCCAGCAATTAGTTGAATAATAATCCTCAGAACAAAGTAGAACTTCAGTATAAGCACAAACACCACCTTGGCAGTGAAAAAGGTTCATTACAATATCATAATAAAACTTATGATTCGAAGAGGTATAGTTTGGATGTTTTCCTTGCAAACTGCTTTCCCAAACCTTATATTCAGTAGAAATTATGTGGCTTTTGTCAATTTTTCTCATCAAACTCCCAATCTAATAAGTTAGCCAGTTTCTCAAACTTCTCCATCAATTCTTGTTTTTCTTCTATTGTAGCACTACCATTCATTTTTTTGATTTTACTACGAATCTTGGCTAATTCCATTAACTGCTTAATGCGTTCAGGGTTTGAATCCATGTCCAAATCAAAGATTTTTGTGAGGATAGAATCCCAGCGTAGATATTGAGGATTTATGAAGTAATTATCTACATGATTTCCTTTACTTTCATCATAATAAAGCTCTCGATAGACAGTTCCGTCTTCCTTAAACTTCAATTCCACAATTTCCCAAGGCTCAAAACTTGATGCAACAATTGGCGAATGAGTAGCATAAAAAAACTGACAATCTTCGGCTAAGCCGCTATAAATATCAACAATCTGTGTCTGAATATCGGGGTAAAGTGAGCGTTCGGGTTCATCAATAAAAATTATACTCCCTTTGGGTTTCAAAACATAAAGAGGTAATGCCGTAAGTAAAATTTGCTTTGTACCTGTACTTAATAGGTAGTTTTCAACTTCTTTTCCTTCTAATGTTTCTAATTTTATAAATCCAATATCCTGTAAATCAACTTCTGTTTTTACTTTTAAATTAAATTTATTGATAATCTTATCTAAAAAATCCTCTCCTATTTTTTTAAGAGGGTTTTTTTCTTGATTCTCCCATTCCCTAAGCTCATCAACTGCTTTTTGAAGTTCTTTTGTTGTAATACTTGAGTTAGTAACAAGTTTAGAAAACTCATTTCTTTTGTTTAAAACTTTTGTTTGAAAGTCTGTAATTTCTTTTTTTAATAAGTTCCAGTAATCACCAAAATGGACATCTTCAAAATCTATAAAATCCGTATTTGGTTTTAAAAGATTGTCACTTACTTCTGAAAATTCAGAAAACTTATGCTGTAAATCTGTCGAAATGAAAATGGTTTTATATTTGATATCTTTTAAATAGTCATGCACAAAACTTCTATGAACATAACCAATATTAACATAACCAAAACCGTAGTGCGTTTCATCTGCTATTCCAAATGATATAGAGTTATCATCTCTAATATTTGACCCAAAATCTAAACTAATTTTAGAATCAATATATAAGTAAGGCACTTGTTGAGTAAAAACAAAATTTTTGTCTTTAACTAGGTTATTTGTATGTGGCATTATTTCTTCTAGCTCCTTCCACCTATTCATATACTCAACAAACCTCAACAAACTCGTCTTTCCTGTTCCACTTTGTCCAATAATACAAACCTTATCCAAAGGCAGGCCAGCTTTTTTATGTCCTTTGGGATAAGTCAAATCCAAAGAAAAGTCTTGAAACTGATGATAATCTTTAATAAAAAGGCTTTTTACTTTCATGTTTTTCGGACAGTTTTACTATATTTTCTTGTCAAAATTAGCTAAATTTTAATTTAGAGCGTAATTAGGTTCGATGTTTTTATTTTCAATCGAATTACCACCAAACAATTCCAAAAATTCTTCCACAAAAATTTTTTGTTAAAAAACAAATTTCTACTTTTGTAACACAAAATTATAAAAGCCCATGATTCTGCTTGACATTGTTTGCTAATTGCAAACACATTTCTACATTCTTATTTCCTTTTTGAGCTTATTTTCATAAGCCAAATCTAATTGTTTTATAAAACTATTACTTGTTGTTCGGCATTCATCTGAACGATAAAACTTATTGTTTTTAACAAAAAATCTGACCGTACAAAGTATTGATTTTCAATGTATTACTATGTTGTTATCAAACATTGGCGGTGGATAATTACACTCTTTTTTTATAATGCGAAAAATTATACAATTATTCATGGAAGCCATTCGTGGCGAAGAACAAAACTATACTGATATTAGCATCAACCGTGCGATATTTCTGCTTTCAGTGCCGATGATTTTGGAAATGATTGGCGAGTCGCTTTTTGCAGTTGTTGATGCATTTTTTGTAGCTCGATACGTAGGCACAGAAGGCGTGGCAACAGTAGGTTTGACAGAATCAGTTTTAACACTTATTTATTCGGTAGCTATTGGTTTGAGTGCTGCCGCTACGGCAATCGTTGCTCGACGTGTAGGCGAAGGCAACAAAATTGGTGGCGGTTTAGCGGTGGCTCAAGTCATTATGATTTCGTTGGTTTTAGGTCTTTCGGTTGGCATTATCGGCTTTGTTTTTGCCGAAGATATTCTCCGTTTAATGGGCGGTAGCGAACACCTCATTGAAAAAGGCTCAAGTTTTACACGCATCATTTTTGCGAGTAGTCCTTCAATTGTTTTGCTTTATACGCTCAGTGGTGCGTTGCGTGGTGCTGGCGATGCCTCAACGGCCATGCGTTCGATTTTGCTTGCTAATTTCGTGAATATCGTCATGGATTTTATTCTGATTCCTATCATGGGTTTTGGAGTTGAAGGAGCAGCAATTGCCACAACTGTTGGTCGAACAATAGGTGTTTTGTATCAATTATATGCACTTTATGGCGGAAATGGCAATGTTCAGATTTTAGCTAAACAGTTTGTACCAGATAAAGAAGTTATTAAAAATATGCTGAGTGTAGCAGCTGGTGGAACGGGGCAATTTTTGATTCAGTCGGCCAGTTGGATTTTTTTGACTCGTATTCTTTCGACTTTCGGAAGTGAGGTTGTGGCAGGTTATACAATTGCGATTCGTATCATTATTTTTACGATTTTGCCATCGTGGGGAATGTCGAATGCTGCTGCAACGTTGGTTGGACAGAATCTGGGTGCTGGCAAACCCGAACGTGCCGAAACTTCGGTTTGGCGAACGGCTTTTTATAACATGATTTTCTTACTTTTAGTCGGAATCGTATTTGCATTTTTTGCCGAAAACTTCGTTGGGATTTTTACCGATGAACCAAAAGTTATCGAAATTGGTGTTTTGTGTCTACAAATTATCTGTCTCGGCTATATTTTCTTTGGTTACGGAATGGTTATCGGGCAATCGTTAAACGGTGCGGGCGATACGCTTTCACCAACGATTATGAATTTTGTTTGTTTTTGGTTAATCGAAATTCCGTTGGCGTATTTCTTAGCCAAAAGTCTTGATTGGGGGCCAAATGGCGTATTTTGGTCGATTGCCATTAGCGAATCAATTTTGGCGATTGTGGCAATTTTTGTATTCCGAAGAGGGCGTTGGAAAACTACAACGGTTTAAATTTTTAACTAAACCTATAAGGTTTGCGAAACCTTATAGGTTTTAGCTGTATTTTAACGAACTTTGCAGCATTAACATTTTCTTAATACACAATTGAAAAATTACTTTCGATTACTTTCTTACGCCAAGCCACTTAGTGGTTTTATTGTGCCATTTGTCATTACTTCTATCTTGGCAAGTTTATTTGGTGTACTCAACTTTACACTTTTGATGCCTCTTTTAGATGTTTTATTCGATAAAATCGCCTTTGAAGCAGTAGCCAAACCTGACTCAATTTTTGACTTAAAAAATCAATTTAACTACTATTTTGGTTTATTTTTGACTCAATATGGCAAATTTGGAGCATTGCAGTTTGTCTGTGGAGTTATAGCGGTTTCGGTTTTGTTGGCTAATATCTTTAAATATGTGAGTATTAGGCTTTTAGAAAAATTTAAATCCAATATGGTGGCAAATCTGCGACAAGCAGTTTTTGATAATTCAATCAATCTTCACCTTGGTTTTTTCAGCAACGAACGTAAAGGAAATCTTATTTCTCGCATCGTAACCGATGTACAAGAAGTTGAAAACTCAATTGCCAATACATTTTCGGCGGCAACCAAAGAGGTTTTTCTGTTTATATTTTACATTGCTTCGCTTTTCTATATTTCTTGGAATCTGACTTTTTTTGCTTTGTTGGTAATTCCTGTTTCGGGAATTTTTATTTCTACACTCGTAAAACGTATGCGACGTGATGCAGGAGAAGGGCAACAACGCCTCAGTAATCTGATTAGCCTCATGGACGAAGCCTTTGGTGGAATGCGTGTCGTGAAAGGATTTGTAGCCGAAAAATTTATTACCGAAAAATTTCGTACCGAAAATCAAGGTTACAGAAATGCCATTTTTGGATTAGCTTCTCGCCGAGAAATGTCTTCGCCTTTTTCCGAAATCATGGGCGTTTTTGTTGTAATCGGCATTTTGCTTTACGGAGGCTCACTGATTTTTGATGGAAAATCTGAATTAACCGCATCTGAATTTATTAGCTACATTGTTATTTTTTCGCAAGTGATGCGTCCAGCCAAAGATATTTCTAATGCCTTCAGTTCGGCACAAAGAGGCTTAGCTTCGGGCGAAAGAATCTTAGAATTAATTGATAATCAACCTCTAATCAAAGATAAATCTAACGCTATTTCAATCAAAGATTTTGGGCACAGTATCGAAGCACAAAATGTTGGTTTTGCTTATGAGGGTGATGTTGAGGTTTTGAAAAACATCAATTTTACGCTCCAAAAAGGAAAAACGATTGCTTTGGTTGGCTCTTCGGGCGGAGGAAAATCAACGATTGCCGACTTGATTCCGAGATTTTACGACCCTACTGTTGGACAAATTACGATTGATGGTGTTGACATGAAAGATGTTTCACAACACTCGCTTCGTAAACTCATGGGAATTGTTACGCAGGAGGCAGTTTTATTCAATGATACGATTTTTAATAATATTGCTTTTGGCGAAAACGTAAGTTTAGAAGATGTGATGGCTGCCGCTAAAATCGCAAATGCTCACGACTTTATCATGCAGCAATCATCTGACTATCAAACAGTTATTGGTGATAGAGGAACAAAACTTTCGGGCGGGCAACGTCAACGATTGTCGATTGCACGAGCTATTTTGCAAAACCCACCAATCTTGATTCTCGATGAGGCTACTTCGGCACTTGATACAGAATCCGAAAAATTGGTACAAGAAGCCCTCACAAATTTGATGAAAAATCGCACAACACTCGTAATTGCTCACCGTCTAAGTACAATTCAGAGTGCTGACCAAATTTTGGTTATTCACCAAGGACAAATCATTGAGCGTGGTACTCACGACGAACTTTTGAAAATAGAAGATGGTTTTTACAAAAAACTAAGCTCCATGCAGACGCTGTAGAGTTCTGAGTTTAAAGTGTAGAGTTCTGAGTCTGGAATTGATAATTTTTTACTAATAATTGATAACTCGCCGAGACATACTCGTAAAAGCTGCCAACTTCTGTGCGTATCAAGAGCGAACGCACGCAGAAGTGCGTGAGCGTTTACAAAAATGGGAAGTTTGGGGCGATGAAGCCGAAGAAATAATTGCCTATCTGATTGAGGATAATTTCTTGAACGAAGAGCGTTTTGCCAAGATTTTTGCAGGAAGCAAATTCAGAGTAAAACAATGGGGACGACAAAAAATCAAGTACGAACTTAAAGCCCGAAAACTCTCAGAATACTGCATAAGAGTAGGCATGGCCGAAATCGACGACGACGATTATATCAATACTTTACAAGAAATTCTCGAAAAGAAAAAGCACGAACTTCGCACCGAAAAACAGCCTTTGGTGCTGAAGCAAAAACTCTCCAGGTATGCCCTTGGCAAAGGTTTTGAAGCCGATTTGGTTTGGGAAATGATTGGGAGGATTATTCCAAAAAAATAGCTCATCGCCGAGGCAATGAGCTATGTGTCATAGTAGTTATTTACAATTATTGTTTTTGTAAAATAATTCTGGTAGTTGTCATTGAGGCAGTTCCACTTCCATCCACAATTGTCCATGTCATTGTGCTGCCACTAAAAGAAAGCCCAAAAGTATTGGTATTTTTCCCCGTTATTACCAGCTTATCATCATTTATTTCGTATTCAGAAACTTCACTTGAACCAGAAAAGTTATTAGCAATTGACTGGCACTCAATTGGTGTACTATAGGTAACTTTGCCCTTCTTCCGAAAATTAAAAACTATTTCTTTTGCACAAGGTAAGGCATTCACTAAAGCGGGCAGCTGGTCAGCATCTACGGCAGTGCCTTGCTTCACAAAAATATTTATAATTTTCCAATTACCAATAATCTGTGCCGACGGAGTATCTTTAGAACAATCCGTTAGTATCACCAATAATAAAGGTAAAACCAATATTTTAATTCGATTTGAAATAAGCTTCACAAGTTTAATGAATTTAATTTTTGAATATTAAATGTACAACAACACTATCTAATAAAACGAATTTTATGCTACAAAATTGAATACTGATTTACTTAACGGTAAAATTTATTCCTGCCTCGGTGTTTTTTTCTTCCGCTTCGTTCAAAATTTCTTGATGCTTCTATAAATTAGATTCACCTTTGGGTAATATTTAAAGAATGACATTTTTTGTACGTCAGAAAGCTCAAACATCAAATGAAAAATAGTTGCCTAATCATTTTAGCCTTTGTTGGCACATTTGTTTCCTGCAAAAAATCAGAAAACACCAATACTTCGCCTCAATATAAATCACTCACCGAAGCGGTGTATGCTTCGGGGAATATTTATCCAAAAAATGAATATAAACTCACAGCTAATGCTGATGGTTTTTTGATAAAACAAACCGCTTTTGAAGGCGATGCTGTGGGGAAAAATCAATTACTTTTTCAGCTTGAAAGTGCTTCGCAAGAAGCTCGTTTGGAGGCTTCGAGCAATATTTTACGTCAGTCGGAAGCTAATTTTGGCGATAATTCGCCAATTCTTGATGAACTCGAAGCTCAACTCCGAAATGCCCGCACAAAACTGGCCAATGACTCTGTAAATTTCAAACGATATAAAGAACTTTACGACCGCAATGCCACCACTCGCATCGAATACGAACGAGCTGAATTGGCTTTCCAAACTTCAAAAAATGATGTTTCGGCTCGCAGAAAAGCGTGGTTACGTACAAAAAATCAGCTTTATGTAGATTTACAAAACTCAAAGTCGAACTTCAAAGTCAATGCTCGTGAAGAAGATAACTATCGAATAAAGAGCTTTGAAGCAGGAAAACTCTATGAAATTTATAAAAAACAAGGCGAACTCGTACGACGTGGCGAAGCAATAGCATTAGTAGGCGATGCCAACGAGGTTTACGCTCAATTGGCCATTGACGAGTCAGATTTTGTGAAAGTGCAAATCGGACAAACCGTTTTAGTGAAAATTGATGTTTACAAAGACAAAATTTTCAAAGCAAAAGTGACTAAACTTTACCCAAAACTTAATAAAGCTGACCAGACATTTAGAGTCGATGCCGAATTTGTAGAGGAAAAACCCAATGCCTACTACGGCATGACGATTGAAGCCAATATTGTGGTTTCCGAAAATCCAAGAGTGCTGACGATTCCGAAAAACTATTTAGTAGGGAGCGATTCGGTTTGGATTGAAGAAAACGGCGATAAAAAGAAAATCAAAATCACGAAAGGCGTTGAAAACCTTGATATGGTTGAGGTAAAATCTGGCCTAACCGAAAAATCGGTTTTGGTACTTGGAAATTGATTTATGTTATATCTTATGTACACACCCGTAGAGACAAGGCAATGCCGAGCGACGGTCGCCTTGTCTCTACCACGCCAACAAAAAACAAAAAATCAATCATGAACCTCAATATCTCACTCCAAATAGCCAAAACACACTTACTGACAAAAAAACGTCAGACCTTGATTGCGATGCTGGGCGTTACCTTCGGTATTGCGATGTTCATCGTCATGATTTCGGTCATTAAGGGTGTCAATAAATTTCTTGAAGATTCGGCTCTCGACTCATCGCCGCACATCAGAATCTATAAAGAAATCACAAGTAGCCACCCAAGTATTATAGAAGAGGCCAATCCAGCGAATTTTAATATCATTTACCATCAATTACCTAAAAATGAATTGATTAACATCAAAAACGGACTTCAAATCGCCGCTAATATCGAAAAAGAGTCAGCAGTTTTGGGAGTTTCGCCACAGATAAGTTCACAGGTATTTTTCAATAAAGGTCCAGTGCCTTTTTCGGGACAAATTGCTGGTGTAGATGTTTTGAAAGAAGACAAATTATATGACCTAAAGAAACGTATCAAATCAGGAAATATCGAATCCTTGCTCTCAACTCCTAATGGAATTCTGATGGGTAAAGTTTTAGCTCGCAACCTCAATGTAAAAGTAGGCGATAAAATTATGGTTACAACACCTACAGGAAATTTAAAACTGGTCAAAATTGTGGGCATTTTTGGTTTTGGAATTCAGACCGTCGATGGCGTAAAATGCTACGCAAATATGTCGATGGTGCAGGAAATTCTACAAAAAGATAAGAGTTTCGTAACGGATATTCATATTAAAATGAAAGATTCGCAAGCGGCACTTACTTACGCCAAAGTGCTGAAAAATCAATACGGTTACAAAACCCAAGATTGGGCCGAAGCTAACTCAGCATTTTTGGCAGGTGATAAAATCCGTAATGGAATGGTGATTATGGTTTCGATTACACTTCTGGTGGTAGCTGGCTTTGGTATTTATAACATTATGAATATGAATGTCATCAATAAGATGAAAGACATCGCTATCTTGAAAGCCACAGGTTTTGCAGGAAATGACATTGTTTCGATATTCCTCATCCAATCTATCATTATCGGTATTTTGGGGGCATTGTTGGGCATTATTATCGGTTTTTGTTTAAGTTATCTACTTTCATCTGTTCCATTTGATGCGGGAGATTTTCTTGATATAAAAACATTCCCAATTTTATTTGAACCAAAATACTACGGACTCGGAATGATTTTCGGGATCACAACCACCATTTTAGCAGGCTATATGCCCGCTCGAAAAGCATCAAAAATCGACCCAGTGGCGATATTGAGAGGGTAAGGATAATTTTTAGTGTAAAGTTTAGAGTGTAGAGTTTATTATTCTTAAAATATTCAATTATGAAAGAAAGTATCATACAAAAGAAGAGCTATCTGTTTGCATTACTAATAATAAAAATGTACAAATTTCTAACCAACGACCAAAAAGAATTCATATTATCAAAACAGGTTCTTAGGTGTGGTACTTCAATTGGAGCAAATGTAAATGAAGCTCAATCTGCCGAGTCTAAAAACGATTTTATTCACAAAATGGCTATTTCTTTGAAAGAAAGTAGAGAAACACTTTATTGGCTAAATCTTCTTCATGATAGCGAATATATTTCAAAAGATGCTTTTGAATCAATACATAATGATTGTATAGAGCTAAAAAACATTCTTAGCAGCATAATTCTTTCAGCAAAAGAGAAAAAAAATAACTCTACACTATAAACTCTACATTAATGAACAAAGTATTAGAGGCTAAAGATATAAATAAGTATTTCTACGAACCCGAAAAGTTTCAAGTTTTGAAGAATATTTCTTTTGAAGCCAATCGTGGAGAATTTCTGGCTTTGGTAGGAAAATCTGGGTGTGGGAAATCAACACTTTTGTATATCCTTTCAACGATGGATACCGACTACGAAGGCTCGCTCGTGATGCACGGCGAACGCCTAACTGGACGTACACAAGACCAACTTGCGGCCTTTCGCAACGAACATTTGGGCTTTGTTTTTCAGTTTCACTTTCTTTTGCCTGAATTTTCGGTTCTGCAAAATGTCATGCTTCCTGCTCTGAAACTCGGAAAATATTCGAGTAAAGAAATAGAAGAAAGAGCCTATCAAAAGCTAAAATTGGTCGATATGCAAGACCACGCCCTCAAACAATCGGCCAAACTTTCGGGCGGACAACAACAGCGTGTAGCCATTGCAAGAGCTTTAATTAACGACCCTGCAATAATCATGGGCGATGAGCCTACGGGGAATCTTGACAAGAAAAATTCGGAAGTAGTTTTCGAGATTTTTAAGCAAATTGCCCACGAAAATAATCAAACAATCATTGCCGTAACGCACGACCCCGATTTTGCCAAAGGAAGTGATAGAATCATTGAAATGTCGGACGGACAAATTATTAACTAATGATAAACGAAAAGAAAATAGTAATCTATGTAATTGCCATAATGGCAACGATAGCGGCTTTTTTTAGGTGGTATATTTTCAATTTTGACCTTAAAAGCAATACTATCTTATTTCTTGTTTCTATCATAGTATTATCTACAACTTTTATTTTTTTTAGCAAGACTTGCATTGTTTTTGATAAACTTATGCCTTATGACAGAGGCATTGTCAAGCGTTTAATACCACAAATACTTCTCAACCTTGTATTCATTACCATTATTTCAAGAGTAGCATTTTTAATCGGACGAACAATGCTGCCTTTTCATTCAATCGTCGAAAAAGAAGCCACCAATCTTGCACAACTTGCAGGCGTAGCTACCGAGGTTTTGGTTGTAACGCTATTAAATGTTATTCATTTTGCCAAATACTCCTTGAATAAATGGCGTGAAAATGCACTCAGAGCCACGAATCTCGAAAAAGAAAAATCGCAGGTACAATTCGATAATCTAAAAAATCAACTGAATCCACATTTCTTATTCAATAGCCTCACTTCGCTTGATTCACTCATTCATGAAAATCCTGCATTGGCAAGCGATTTTCTTAGGCAACTGGCCAAAGTTTTCCGCTATGTGCTACAAAACAAAGAAAAGGGTTTGGTCAGTCTCGAAACAGAATTGAACTTTATCAAGAATTATGTGGCTTTGCTTCGAACTCGTTTTGGAGAATCTCTCAGCATCAATTTCAATATTTCGATAGATGTTTTAGATTTGCAAATCGCTCCAGTAACTCTTCAAATATTGATTGAAAATGCCCTAAAACACAATATTATAAACCAAGCTAACCCACTGATAATCAACATTTTTAATCAGGAGCAATATTTATTTATAGAAAATGCTGTTCAATCAAAGAAACAAGTTGAAACCTCTAACGGACAAGGCTTAAACAACTTAAAATCATTGTATAGTTTTCTGAGTGACAAAGAAGTGCTGATTGAACAAAACGAAGTTTTTACAGTAAAAATCCCCTTGATTTGATACAAATTTTATGAAGATATTATTAATAGAAGACGAACCACTCGTAGCTAAGAATCTCGAAAATTTAGTTAAACAGCTTGAACCAAATGCAGTTTTATTGGCTACTATCGGCAGCGTAAAAGAATCTTTAGATTGGTTTAAAACTAATACTGAACCAAACCTTATATTATCTGATATTCAGCTTTCTGATGGCGTAAGTTTTGATATTTTCCAAGAAATTCAACCTCAATGCCCAATCATTTTTACGACTGCTTATGACGAATACGCCATTCGGGCTTTCAAACTAAATAGCATTGATTATTTGTTGAAACCTATCGATAGAGATGAACTTCGCAGTGCTTTTGAGAAGTTAAAAAAACTAAATCATGCCTCTAATCAAAATGATTTTAAAGAGCAACTTTCACATCTATTGAGCGATTTGGAAAATCGCTCCACAAACCCAAAATTCAAAACTCGTTTTACGGCACATCACCAACGAAACATCGTGGCCGTAACTACCGAGCGAATTGCTTGCTTTTATCGAGATGAAGTTATTTGGATTCAAACCACTGATAATCAGCGGCTTATTACAGACTATAATTCTCTCGATGAAATAGAAGAATTATTGAACCCCGAAGGGTTTTATAGAGCAAATCGCCAGTTTATTGTCAATAAACAAACCATCGAAAGCTATCGAACACATTTTACAGGAAAAATTGAATTAAAATTAGTTGTTACAACCAAAGATGAAGTGGTCGTAAGTAAAGAAAAAGCCCACCAATTTAGAGGCTGGTTTGAATTGGGTTAAATCATCAACAAACGCCAAACGCCCGAAATAAGCAAAAGCACCAAACAGAAAGGCGTTAGCACTTTCCAAGAAAGATACATGAGTTGGTCAACACGCAAGCGAGGGAGTGTCCAACGTATCCACATTTGAATCAAAACCAAGAAATAGGCTTTTGAAATCAACCAAAAAGCACCCCAAAGGTCGCTTGACCAATGTCCGATTTGCCCACTTGTCCAACTTCCAAGCGTAAATGAACCGATATTCGGAAAAGGAGTATTCCAACTTCCGAGAAACAAAACTGTTCCTAAAATAGACACCAAAAGCATCATTCCGTATTCAGAGAGCATCACAATTGCCCAACGAAAACCCGAATACTCAGTGTGAAAACCGCCAATCAATTCTGATTCTGCTTCGGGTAAATCGAATGGAGCTCTATTGGCTTCGGCCAATGAAGCAATAAAATAGATAACAAAAACTATGAGTAGAAACGGATTTCGGAGAATATTCCAAGTCAAGATTCCGCCGTATTGATTGACTTCAATGCCAGTGGCTTTTACACCAAAAAGATAGTTTTTTTCGAGTGAAAGGAATCCTTGTTGAAAACTAATCTCTTGTAAATCAAGTGTTTGTGTAATCAAAACTACACACAAAACCGAAAGTCCGAGCGGTACTTCGTAAGAGATAATCTGAGCAACCGAACGCATCGCTCCCAATAAAGAATACTTATTATTTGATGACCAACCAGCCATTAACATTCCTAAAATATCAAGCGAAACTACCGCCAAGAGCATAAACACACCCGTTGGTGTAGCCGAGCCTCTCAAACTTGGCGACAATGGAAACAACGCAAAACCAGCAAAAATCGCCATAAAAATCATCAATGGTGCGAATTTAAACATTCGGCGGTCGGCAGCAGCAGGCACGATGTCTTCCTTCTGAATCAACTTCAAAAGGTCGGCAATGAGTTGTAGCAATCCCCATTTACCAACTTCCATCGGACCAGTACGGTCTTGAATAAAAGCCGAAACCTTACGTTCGACATACACCCCAACGACCACATTGGCAAAAATCGCAGCAAGAAATATGAGTATGGTTATGAGCATTTTAGCAATTTTGGGTCATATTCAGAAAAACTAAACGTGCCACATCTTTGAGATGTGCCACGTTTTTGTTGTAAAAACTTCAAATTTCATGCCTGAAAATCAAAACTCTGCACTCTTAGGCGTGCGAGGGAAAGGAATCACGTCACGGATGTTGGTCATACCCGTTACGAACAACACCAAACGCTCGAAACCAAGACCGAAACCTGAGTGCGGAGCCGAACCAAATTTACGAGTTTCGAGATACCACCAAATGTTTTCTGGGTCGATACCTACTTCTTTTGTGCGAGCCAATAATTTCTCGTAATCATCTTCACGTTGTGAACCGCCGATGATTTCTCCGATTCCTGGGAATAACACGTCCATTGCTCTAACTGTTTTCCCATCAGCATCTTGCTTCATGTAGAACGCCTTGATGTCTTTCGGGTAATTGGTCAAAATCACTGGTTTTTTGAAGTGTTTTTCTACCAAATAACGCTCATGCTCAGATTGCAAATCAATTCCCCACTCAACTGGATATTGGAATTTTTTCTCTTTATGAGGTTTCGAGCGAAGCAAAATTTCAATCGCTTCGGTGTATGTCAAACGCTCAAATTTATTATCAACCACAAACTTCAATTTCTCCAATAAGCTCAATTCGCTACGCTCGTTTTGTGGCTTGCTTTTCTCCTCCTCCAAAAGGCGTTTTTCTAAGAAAGCCAAATCTTCAGCACAATTTTCGAGAGCATATTTGATTACATACTGCACAAAATCTTCAGCCAAAGCCATGTTATCTTCTAATTCGTAGAAAGCAACTTCTGGCTCAATCATCCAAAACTCGGCCAAGTGACGAGTAGTATTTGAGTTTTCAGCACGGAAAGTAGGCCCAAAAGTATAAATTTTTGATAGAGCTAATGCACCTAATTCACCTTCCAATTGCCCCGAAACGGTCAAGCTTGTTTGGCGACCAAAGAAATCTTGGCTATAATCAATGCTTCCGTCTTCGGCTCTTGGAGGTTTCTCCATGTCGAAGTTAGTTACATGAAACATTTCTCCTGCACCTTCGGCATCAGAAGCCGTGATGATTGGCGTATGAAGATAGAAAAAACCATTGTCGTTATAATATTTATGCACTGCGTAAGCCAAAGCATGACGAATGCGGAAAATTGCACCAAAAGTGTTCGTACGGAAACGTAAGTGAGCTTTTTCACGCAAAAACTCCATTGAGTGTTTCTTTGGTTGCATCGGGAATGTCTCGTCAGCAGTGCCATAAACCACAATTTTCTCGGCTTTTACCTCAACTGCCTGTCCAGACCCCATCGAAGCTATCAATTTACCAGTCACGGCCACACACGCACCCGTAGAAACCAACTTCAAAGTTTCTTCATCTATTGCTCCACCTTCGGCAACTGCCTGAATATTATGTATCGTTGAGCCATCATTAATGGCAATAAAAGTTACGGCTGCTTGCCCACGTTTGGTACGTACCCAACCTTTCACGGTCACTTCTTGTTCGCTTGGCGATTGCTTCAGTAATTCCTTGATTTGCATAATTCTCTTTTATTCTTGAATTGAACTGCAAAAATAGGAATAAAACTTTTCTAATAATAAGTATTTGTGGAGCGAACATCCTGTTCGCCGAAAAATGAGCTAAAAATCACACTAAAACTCTATTTTTTTTATATTTTAGTCTCCAAAATACAATTATCAATATGTTGGTCAAAGAAAAACTTTTGAAAATTCCCGAAAAATTCGTCTATGAAATTATAGATGGGAAGACCATTTATTTTAAAGGTTACAAGAAAGCTAAAAATGATGACGAAATTTGGGGATGTACTGGCTTACAGTCAACAATCACCACTTACATTTTAGAGGAGTTATATTCTTTTTCCAGAAAATTAGAGTATCGAATTCATTCAAACCATCCAAGGTTACAAATAGACTTCAAAAATATTCTAACTTGTGATATTTTGGTTTATGAAAAAACCGTTTTAACTGCCGATAAAATCACCACAAAATATTCAAGTGTTCCACCAAAATATGCCATCGAAGTTGATACAAATGCCGATTTGAGCGAAACTAATTTCATGGATTATTTAACTCGAAAAACCGAAAAACTCTTTGAATTTGGCACCGAAAAAGTCTTTTGGGTAATTACAGCTTCTCAAAAAGTGATTGTTGCTCAACCAAATGAAGATTGGTTTATAAAAAATTGGCATCAAGAAATTGAGCTTTTCGACGGAATAAATATCAATATTGGTAAATATCTTGATGAAGAAGGAATAAAAGTTTTATAAAGCAAACTGCCTTGAAAATCGCTTCTCAAGGCAGTTTGTTTTATGGGTCTGACCTTCGGTGCAGACCTTTTTTAAACTCTCTCAAAAATCGTAGCGATTCCCATTCCGCCACCGATACAAAGCGTTACCAGTCCCGTAGATTTATTTGAGCGTTCGAGTTCATCAATTAAAGTGCTTGATAAAATCGCTCCCGTTGCACCCAGCGGATGCCCCAAAGCAATAGCTCCACCATTGACATTTACCTTTGAGTGGTCAACACCAAAATGCTCCATAAACAACATCGGAACGGCCGCAAATGCTTCATTTACTTCAAATAAATCAATATCACCAATATTCATTCCTGCTTTTTTCAAAATCTTTTCGGTGGCAGGTACTGGGCCAGTGAGCATGATTGTTGGCTCCGAACCCACAATCGCAAAAGCCTTGATTTTAGCTCGAGGTTTCAGTCCGAGTTTATCGCCAATTGCTTTATTTCCTATCAACAAAGCCCCAGCACCATCGGTCAACTGCGAAGAATTTCCTGCATGATGCACGTGGTTGATATTTACTAAGTCATTGTATTTCAACAAAGCCAACGCATCAAGCCCCATGCCGCCCATCATCTCGAAAGCTGGTTTTAATTTACCCAAAGACTCAAGCGTTGTATCTGGGCGAATGCCTTCGTCACGGTCAAGTACCGTAATACCAATTTCATCTTTTACTGGCACAATTGATTTATAGCGGCTACCCGCTTGAGCTGCTACTGCTCTTCGCACCGATTCTACGGCAAAAGTATCAACGTCATTGCGAGAATACCCATATTTTGTAGCAATCAAATCGGCCGAAATGCCTTGCGGAACAATTTTATGCTGAGAAATTATCTGTGGATTCATCATCAAAGCTCCACCATCCGAACCCATAGGTACTCTCGACATCGACTCGACACCGCCAGCGACCAACATATCTACTTGTCCTGACATCACATAAGCCGCTGCCATATTGATTGCCTCCAAACCCGACGAACAGAAACGATTGACTTGAACGCCCGCCACACTTTGAGCATAACCCGCCGCCAAAACTGCCGTGCGAGCAATATCGGCCCCTTGCTCACCGATTGGCGAAACACAACCCATAATTACATCATCGATATAACTTGTATCAAGGTCGTGGCGTTCTTTTATTGCCTTCAAAACCGTTGCGAGAAGGTCAACAGGTTGGATTTCGTGCAGAGAACCGTCCGATTTTCCACGGCCACGTGGCGTGCGAACGGCATCATAAATATATGCTTCCATTTGTAAGATTTAATGTAATGGTGAATAGAAAATAGTATGCAAGCATACTTTATCTGGCAAAACTAATCAATAGTTTGGTTTGATGCAAATGCTTAAAAAGCTAATTTTACAGGAAATAGTGTGAATGTTCTCAACTCGAATAAAGAAATAATAAAGGTCAAATTTTGCATTATATTCTATATTAAAATATGCTTTCACTTTATCGTAATGCTTTTGGTGGTTTATCTCGGCAAGTTTGGTTGTTGGCATTAGTGATGCTCATCAATCGAAGTGGCGGAATGGTTGTGGCCTTTTTAACCCTCTATCTAACTCAAAAACTGGGTTTTAGCATTACTGATGCGGGTTTTGTGATGGTGATATTTGGGGTTGGCTCCATCTGTGGGACTTTTCTTGGCGGAAAGTTGACCGACTTAATTGGTTATTTTCCTGTACAATTATTTAGTCTAATGTTGGGCGGAATCATGTTTTTATTGCTTTCTCAAACCCAAAACTATTATGTTATTTGTACGTTGGTTTTCTTTTTGAGTGCTTTTGGTGAAGCCTATCGCCCCGCCAATACTGCTTCGATTGCTGATTTCAGTACACCCGAAACTTTCACTCGCTCGGTTTCTCTGATTCGTTTAGCCATAAATATTGGTTGGTCGATTGGGCCTGCCATTGGTGGTTTTTTGGCTTCAAGAGATTATACTTTATTGTTTTGGGCTGATGGACTAACGAATATAGGAGCGGCAACCTTGGTATTTTTCTTTTTGAGAAGTTCTCGACAGAAAAGAGCTGATATTAAGGCAAATAAAGTGGAAATTGACCCAAAAGATTCGGCTTACCGTGACCGAAAATATTGGATTTTTCTACTACTGACAACCATGTATGCGGTTGCTTTTTTCCAGCTTTTTACGATTGGACCAGTTTTCTACAAACAAGTTTGTGCGTTATCAGAAATACAAATTGGTTATATTTTGGGGCTAAATGGGTTGATTGTTGCCTTAGTGGAAATGATATTGATTTATAAAATTGAAGGAAAGTTCGAGAAGCTTTATTTGATAAGTTTTGGAGCAAGTCTGGTGGTAGTCAATTATATAATCTTCTTGTTTTCGCATAGCTACGTTTGGCTGATTATCGGAATTTTGTTTGCTACTTTTTCCGAAATCTTCGCCATGCCATTTATGAACGCCTTTAGTATCGAACGCTCAAAACCTCATAATCGTGGGCAGTATTCGGCATTGCATTCTATGACATGGTCAATTGCTCAAATTTCAGCACCCTTGATTGGTACTCAGACTATTGCCCATTTTGGATTTGATGTTCTTTGGTACATTTTAGGGTCATTTGGTGTTATTTCGGCAGCGGGATTTGTTTGGTTGAAGACCATAAAGAATTAATTGTGCTAAAGAAACTCTTAATTTTTCTTCTTAAAAATACCTCTTGGGTCTTCTTTTTTGGCTAAAAGTCCTTCGAGAATCTCAACGCTTGCATTGTCAGGGTCAAGTTCATAGCCTTGATGAAAACGCTCCCAAGCTTCGTCGATTTCGTTATTGAGTAGTTTGGCCAAAGATAGCTGCATGAGTGCATTGGCAGAATCTGGCTGCTTCGTTAGTGCCTTCGTGAGTAACTCAAATGCCTTTTTTAAATCTTCCTTTTCGGCATCAACCGTAAAGCATTTGATATAAACCGTAGAAAGGTCAACGATGAGCGTTACGTTATCATCATCTTCAATTTCAAGCCCACGATTCATTAAATCAATGGCTTGAGCATATTTTTCGTTTTGATAGGCAATTACCCCTAAACCCCAGTAAACATCAGAATTTTCATCGTCAAGTAAATATGCTAAATTGAAGCGATACGTTGCCGTATCTTTTTCTCCTTCACCCAAATATTCCCATGCACGAGTTGCAAAAAACTCACTGGCTTCGCTTCGGGTTTTGAAATTCAAATCACAAGCTTTCAAAAACTCTTCATCAACTGCTTTTTGGGCATCGGTTTTCTCGAATTCTCCAAAAAGTGGCAAAAGATGAATATTTACGCCTTTGGGAGCCAATTTCTTCTTTACTACTTGTGTTTGGGTATCCTGAGCAGGCACAAACGACTTCGTATTTGAGGAATTCGATAAGGTTTTGCTTGGTGTTGAAAAGCTATTAAGATTGGCACTCTGCGAGCGAAAAACAGCTTGTTGGGCTATTATATCGGCAGAAATGAAGATACATAAACTCGATAATAATAAAAATCTCATTAGCAATTTTTGACAGATACATCACAGATATAACGACATCTGTTGTAAATTTATTAGCTTTTCTCTTAAAATTTAACAGGATTTGAAAAGTTTTTTTGAGCGAAAATGCTTAATTCTTTTCAAATACTTTCTTGCTGAATTTTATAAACAAATGATTTCTAATATTGTTTACAAAAACAATGCCCGATAAGATTTTATATATCGAGCATTTGTAATTTATCTCTTAGAACCTTTATTGCTTTTTGAGAAACCATATTTTTTACCACTCGAAGACGAACTTTTTGGAGAAGAACCTCTCACACTTTTACCCGAACTCATGTTTTTTTTCTTAGCCGCTGCTGCTTTTGGATTCTTCTTTTCGTGGAAGGCTCCTTTAAAATTCGGATCCTCTTTTTTGCGTTGATTGTCAATTTCGAGCAACATTGCTTGGTTTTCATCAAATGGTGTCGGAGCGATTTCAACATCGAGAGGAATCAACTCACGAGGAATCTCCATACGAATGATTTTCTCAATTTTCTTGATGTGATACTCTTCGGGAGGAGTCAAAAACGTAATGGCTTCGCCCACATTATTTGCTCGCCCCGTACGGCCAATACGATGCACATAATCTTCGTAGATTAATGGCACATCAAAATTGATTACGTGTGTAACATGCTCAATATCAATGCCTCTGGCTGCTACATCGGTAGCCACTAAAACCTTTACGGCATCTTCTCGAAACGCATCCATTGAGTTTATACGAGTATTTTGCCCTTTGTTGGCATGTATCACTCGAATTTCTCCTTTCGGAACAACCGAGCCTTTGAGAGCCTCGAAAACTTTATCAGCAATATCTTTTGAGCGAGTAAAAATAATCGTTTTTTGTATTTCACCAGTCTTGAAAAGATACTCCAAAATATTGATTTTGGTTTGCATATTTGGTACTGTGAACATTCGTTGCTTGATAGTTTCGGCAGTTGTTGCTTGTGGCGATACCTCTACTCTGGTCGGAAATTCTAAGAATTCGTACGAAAACCTTTCTACTTTTTCGGGAAAAGTAGCCGAAAACAGCAAATTTTGTCGTTTTGTAGGAATAACCTCCAAAATACTGCGAATCTGTGGCATAAAACCCATATCCATCATTTTGTCGGCTTCGTCCAGAATCATAATTTTGATGTCTTTTACTCCAATATCGCCACGCAAATACAAATCCATGAATCGACCAGGAGTCGAAACAATAATGTCAACACCCGCCTGAATGGCTTCGATTTGAGTTTTAGGGCCAAGACCGCCATAGAGTGCAACATGACGAATATCGGTATATTTTGCCAATTCGCCCACTGCTTTATCAATCTGAATCACCAACTCACGAGTGGGTGCGAAAATCAAGCAGCGAGGTAATTTGCCTTGTGCATATTTTACTTTCATCAAAATTGGCAAAAGATATGCGGCTGTTTTGCCTGTACCCGTTTGAGCGATTCCTAAAACATCATGCCCTTGTAACGTTAAGGGGATGGTTTTCTGCTGAATCGGTGTAGGTATTGTATAACCAGCGTCTGCTACTGCATTCAATAACTGACGATTAAGCTCAAATTGCTCAAATGTATTTTCTATTTCTTCCATAGGCCCCTCCCTGCCCTCCCCGACAGGGAGGGTTCACTTATAATTTAATTGGTAATTTTTAATTCTTTAAATGTTCCTTCAAAACTTTCATCAAAACCCGAAGTGTATTTTGCCCAAAAACGAATTTTTGTAACTCTCTGATTATCAACACCCTTATTCAAGAAAAAGTTACACGCTTCGGCTTGGGTAGTTACTTTTTGATTGATAAAGACTCCGCCACGCAAGATTTTATCTATTACTCGGAAGTTTTCTTGACGGCCGTTTTCGTAAGTGACCAAGCAATATAAATAAGGTGGTTGAAAAAATAACCTTGCCAATTTTCCTTTGGTGCTGTAATTAATTTTTGCCGAAAAACGAATCGGATTTATTGATTTTGGTAGCTGAATATCTTCGTTTAGTTTAAATTTAATAGTTGATAAGTCGTTGTATGTCAGACCTTTAAGTACCTTATTCCTCTGGAATAGATAAAACGTATCTTGCTGAATTATGGTCGTATCGGTCAGTGTGTAATTTCTTAAAAGAGCTTCGCTTAAATCGGTTTCTACCCAAAATGGATTTTGCTCTCGGAATGCTTCGGTGCGAAACAGCACAAATTTGGGAGCTGTTTCTGACAGATATTTCTCGCCATTTTTTTTCATCAACCAATCGCTATTGGCTTGATAAGATTGTATGATTGGCCGAGGATTATAATTTAGCTGATTGAAATAAATATGCGAAATCTGATGCGGAACGATGTCGATACTGGCTTTTCCGACTTTAGCTATTAAGTCATTTGGTAATTTAACTGGAGAGTTTTTAAAATTATCATCGTATTCGTAAGTAACCAATCTTTTTAGGTAATTTACAGGGCTTTTCTGTTCCAAAATTTCAAATAAATCTTTTCCTGAAAAACCTTTCTCTGAAATTTTCTTGGAAATACTCGTTGGCGGATAAGTCAGTAAATAACCTTTGAGTGTCTTTTCTCCAATATAAAAACGAATCAACTGAGTAGCAAGTAATTGTAGGCACAAAACAGCTACGAACATTCGCCCAGCCCAAATTTTATACGAATTTTCGGTAAATAAATAAATCAAAGCGGCCAATGGAGGCATCAATAAGAAAAACCCGAAAATATTATAAGCACCAACAGCCGTATGGGCTTGTTTGAAACCCAAAAACCAAGCAAGGGCAAGGAGCAAATATAAGTAAACACCCTCAAAATTATTCTGAAAAATTGAGCGGAAAGTCTTGAAAATATATACCAAAACCACCAAAACAATCAATGCCTCGAAAAAAAGTAAAGAAAGCAATTCTTTAGTATTCAGAAGCATGGCAGCCATTGCGTCTTGGTAAGCATCAATAATTTTTAGACTGGCTTCAAGATACGCTGGAATATCTACGTGCAAAATAAACGAAAGTGCATAAGTCAATAAAATTTGGGCAACCCAACAAACAATGATTGTACGGAATGTAAAAGCTTTAATTAACCAAAAATATAACAACGAAGCCGCAAAAAGACCATAAACGATAATACTTAGATTGACTTTTATGTAGAAAATCAGCACCGAGAGCAACACTGCAAGCAATAAAGCAGCCGAATTACGAGTGCGAAGTGCATAAAGCAACCAAAACAAAAAGAAATAGAAAAAAGTAAAAGAAGTGTCAGAAATAAAGCCCCAAGGCATTAAAATCAACAACGATGAAACTGCCACAATCCACCAGTTTTTACCTGCCTTCTGAAAACAAAATTTAATAATAATAATGTAATTGAGTAGCGTAAAAACTTCGGCTGCAACCAACACCCAGATCGGGACACTTTGGGGTAGAAGTCCAGTATTGAGATAACCCAATGGGCCATAATTAAAGATAAAATCATGCCCAAAAACAAAGCCTTTATCAATCGCCATCACGAGCGACTCGTGCCATGAAGCATCAATATTGAACCCCGCATAACCCGCTGGCAACGATAATGAGAAATAAATAATACAAAAGAAAAGTAAAAATAAAGTCTGCCGATTAAAGAAGCTTGTCGGTACTGATTGCATTGATTATAATAAATAAGACGTGAGACAATAGACACGAGATATGAGAAAAGGCATTCTTCTTTTGTCTATTGTCTAATATCTTTTGTCTAAATATCTGCAAAAATAGCTTAAATAACCGCCAAAAACTGGCTTTTGAAGATAAATATTTCTAATTCAGCCGTGGGTCGGTTGGGTAATTTGATAAAACTTTGTATTGTCCACCCATGCGTTTCAGTACTTCACGCCAAAAACTTTTGCTTGGAGTTTCAAAAATCAAGCTCGCGTCGGTATCGGATACGATCCAAGAATTTTGCTTTAGTTCACCTTCTAATTGCCCACCCGACCAGCCCGAATAGCCAATAAAAAGTCGAATATCGTTTTCGGTAATTTTGCCAATATTCATCAAAGTCTTTACTTGGTCGAAGTCACCCGACCAAAAAATGCCATTCCCAATATCAATTGCACCTTCAATTACATCACCTAAACGATGAATAAAATGTAAAGTATTCTGCTCAACTGGCCCACCCAGATAAAGCGGCAGATCGCCATAAACATTTTCCATCACATCATCCAGTTTCAAGTTTGTCAATTGGTTCAGTACCAACCCAAAAGCCCCTTGTTCGTTATACTCACAGAGCAAAACCACACTTCGTTCAAAGTTTTTATCTCCTAAAAATGGTTCAGCTATTAATATTTTCCCTTTCGACAATGCCATAGAAACGCTAAATTTTTGAGCAAAATAGTGGATAATTATCAAATATTCTACAAAAAACAAAGGTTGCTCACAAAAAATGTAAGCAACCTTTTGATATTTTATAGGATAGTATTCGGTATGAATATTACTTCTTCAAAATCAATTTTTGAGTCAATGGCTTATTGCCCACTCTTTGTACACGTACTGCTAATTCAGTAGCTGGAAGATTTTCTGGTAGTTGATACGCTCTGCGTAAATCTTTTACTAAACCTTCTTTATGCATGATTGTTGAACCATCTTGGTTTGTTACATCTACCGTGATTTGCTCATTTTCGTTCATTCCACCTAATTTCAAGAAATATTCTCCCTCAGTTGGGTTAGGATAAACACCAATCTCAGCTTTAATATTACGGCTTCTTGCAAGGGTAAATAAAGTACCACTTGACAAATCAGTTGAGGCAGAAAGCTTTGAATCTTCCAAAACATCCCAAGTACCTCTTTTCAAGTAAGCTACATCTTCTAAGCCAAATTGACCATTTACAGAAACTTGTGCCGAAGCTTTCACTGATTCTGATTTCAAAGTCCAATATTCATTTTCATTAATTGTCTCAACATTTTCTGAAACTTGACCAGAAATATTCAATGGGCTTTTGTATAAATATGTTGCAGAAAGTGTTTGGTTTTCTGAACTGCGAGCAACTTTAAAAGAACGGAAGTTAGTACCATCGCCCAACGGGAATTCAAAAGCTTCACTACCTTCTTTTTTTACTACACCTCTTACGTGTGAGAAATCAGAAGCTCCATTATGTTTTGCATCTACTGAAAATACTAATGGGTTTATTGATGAAGATTCAATTACACCACGACGAAATGAAATAGTTTCATTTATACGAAGTGGAGTTTCGAGTTTCACATCATTATCCAACATTAGTTGGCTGAATGAAAGCTCGTTTTTACTTTTAATAAGTTGAGTTCCGTTACCATCAAAAACGGCTACACCTGTTGATTGAACCGAGCTAAGGTTTTCTAAATTTTTTTGGAAATGAACTTTACCGTTATTAGTAATTTTGCCTTCATTTACTACATCGGTATTGAAGCTCACAACTGCACCCTCGCTTACGTAGAAGTCTGTACTATTGACAAACTGTGCATTAACATGGCCAGCCAATAAGCAGACGCCAAGTAAGTAGATGATTTTTTTCATATATTAATACGTTTATCTTGTTTTCCTGATATAAAGGTAAATACTTGTTTTAATAAGAAAAAACTTTCTTACTAAATTTTATTTAATGGTCAACAACGTCTTTATGAGTGGTTGTTGAGGATTTTATTAAGAATTTTCCGATGCTTTCTGTAGTAAAACTAAGCAATTATCATTCCATACACAGGCATTTGGCTATAATTCTGTTGAATAATAGCCTTTATAAACAATATTTTTTTATTTAATGGTAAATAAAAAATTGGCATGTGGTTGTTAGGAAGATTGAACTGTTTTTGAAAAGCTTAATACAATTTTACTCGATTTACCAAAAACGCCCAAACAAGAGCTAAAATTGCCACTATCGAAAATGCAAAAGAAAGACTAACGCTTTTTGAGATAAATCCAATCAAAACTGGACCCGCCAGAAAACCGCCCATGCTGAAAGTATTCATGGTGGCCAAACCTGCACCTTTGGCCATACCTGGCACACGAGCCGCACTACCATATAATATAGGAGCTCCGCAAGATACACCCGCACCTACGAGCGTAAAACCCAAAATGGCCGTGATGGTGTAAGGAAAGATAATGGCCAACGTAATTCCCAAAGCGGCGATGATTCCGCCTGTGCGAAGAACAGCATTACCTCCAAAACGAGGAATGAGAGCATCGCCCACGAAACGCCCCAACGACATAAACATTGAATAACCAGCCAAACCCCAACCAATGAAATAATCATCGGTCTGAACGATGTCTCGCATATAAACAGCAGTCCAGTCAGCCATTGTGCCTTCGGTTACGTTGGTGCAAAGGCTTATCAGAATCATTAATAATAAAGCTCCTTTCGGGAGAATAAACTTTGCTTGACCACTTTCTTCTTCAGTAATTTTTTCTTCGTGAATACTCAGAATCGTTGGACGAAGTAATAAAACTAAGGTTGTAATTATAATAGCAATTACGCACATTTGGTAGGTTGGCTCAATTTTCATTCCACGCAAAATACTGGCGGCGATTGAGCCAAACATCAGCCCCGCACTGAACATTCCGTGACAAGTTGACATAATATTGATGCCGTACTGATGCTCAAGGCTCGTTACGCAGGTGTTCATGGCCACATTCGTAACCGAAAGGCACATTCCTACAATTATTAGACTAAAAGAAGTAAGAGGCAACCAACTTGCACCAACTGGGCAAACGAATGTAGTAGCCAGTAAAATCAGCCCAATAATAGTTGTATTGAGCATTCCGAAGCGATTGATGAAAAATGTCGAAAACGGATTCATGGCCGTTGCTCCGATAGGAAAACTTAGCAATAATAAACCCAACTGGGCATCGTTTAAGTCAAATTTTTGTTTGATGTAAGGAATTAGTGTTGCCCAGTTTCCAAATAAAAATCCTACCGAAATAAAAACCATTCCAATGGCCAACCCCTGTCGGTGGGTAAAAAAAGTACGTAAGTGAGTAAGCATTATAAACAATATTGTAGCACAAGTTTCTAACTTGTCAGTTGAAGCGATTATGTTATGGTGTTCTTTTGGGGTATTAAGCTATGGCACGCCGATAAGACGGATATTTCATAACGCTGATTTCCACAGATTTTTGTTTAACCTGCGGAAAACATAAACAACCTATAAAATCTATCCTATGATTTCTTTGATTTTCTGATAGGTAAGTCCTTCGTAATTGACAATATAATCATCGCAAACTGGCAATTCTTCCTTTTTATATGTCGAAAGTACTCCCACAACTTTTGCCCCTGCGGCTTTTCCTGCGGTTACTCCTGAAAATGAATCTTCAAAAACTACGCATCTTTCGGGCGAAATATCTAAGTTTGAGGCCGATTTTAGGTAAACTTCTGGATTGGGTTTGTGTGTACTTACGTCTTCGCTGGCGAGTAATGACTGCATTTTATCTCGTAAAGGCAATTTACTCAGAATCATTTCCATATTCAGATAAGGTGCTGAAGTTGCGATGCCCGTTTTAACGCCATTGGCTTTTAGGTCTTCGATAAACTCGATTAAACCAGCAATTGGCTTTACATGAGCTTCGTAGATTTCACGAAAAAGAGCTTCTTTCTCAAACTCCATACGGTCGAATTCTTCGCCAACGATTTCTCTTTTGAAAAAATGCTTCAGAATATAACTATTGCTTTTACCATACATGTGAGCAATAAATTCTTCTTCACTTGATGCGATTCCGTGTTTATCAAGATATGCTTTCCAAGCAAGTGAGTGATAAGGGTTTGTGTCGCAGATGACACCGTCCATATCAAAAATAACTGCGAAAGATGTTTCCAATTTTCTTTGGGGAGGTTTAAGTTTTATTTTGCAAAAATACAGTATTTCGGAGCGTATTTTTATCTTTTGATTTGCTAAAAATAGTACTGGATTGATAAAAGTTAATGGAAAGTAGTTATTTTTGCTTTAAATTGCCATCATTCACATTTTCCTTTCTTCTTTCGATGCCCCACAAATCTTTGATTAAATTCGACAAAAAACTACTGTTTATGCTGTTTTTTACAGTATTCGGTGTTGAGGTTTTGGCTCAAATAAGTGTTTCTTTCCCTACCAATCGTATTGTTTTTCAGCGAAATAACGACAATATCGGTTTTATAAATATTGTTGGCAATTACTCAGAAGAAATTGATAAAGTCGAAGCGAAGCTTACGCCAATCGTTGCAGGGCAGGGCGTAGAGACAGATTGGACTTTGGTGCAGGATAAACCGAAGGCTGGCTATTTTTCAGGAAAAATACAAGGACAAGGAGGTTGGTATAAACTTGATGTGAGAGCCATCAGAAACAGTAGCACAGTCAAGACCATAAGTATTGAAAAAGTAGGAATTGGTGAGGTTTTTATCGCTTTGGGGCAGTCAAATGCCCAAGGAATACCTAATTATGGGGCAAAAGGAGCAACCGATGACAGAGTAAATGCCATTAATTTTCAGAATAGTAATGTGTTAGACCCGCTTCCCGAAAATCTTAATTTTGTACAACTAAGCGAAAACGTAAACATTGCTCCTCAAGGCGATGGCCCGTGGTGCTACGGAGAATTGGGCGATAGGCTCGTGCGAAGACTAAATGTGCCAGTGGCGTTTTTCAATGAAGGACTTTTGTTGGTTTCGGTTATTAATTGGCGAGAAAGTGCCGAAGGAAAACCAACTTTCAATTTCGTTTTAGACGTTGGCGGACGTTTTCAGTTACCGAATGGCTTGCCTTACATAAACCTCAAAAATACCCTACAATATTATGGTGCTTTAATGGGCGTTCGGTCGCTACTTTGGATTCAAGGCGAAACCGATAATTCGCCAAATAGGCTTTCGGCTGATGCTTATTCTACTAACCTTCAACGTGTGATTGATATTTCAAGAAATGATTTCGACGAAAACCTTACTTGGATGGTAGCTCGAACTTCGGTTACCTACTTAGCTCCATCGAACCCTGAAGTCATTGGCGGACAAAATCAAGTAATCAATACAGCGGGGAATAATGTTTTTGCGGGGCCATTCACTGATAATCTGCAAATTCCACGCATTGATAATGTACATTTTCAGAATGTTCCTGGTAATATGGGTATTTCGCTTTTAGCCGAAAACTGGGATAAATCACTGGACGATAATTTTTTCAGAAATTCCCGACCAATTTTGGCAAAATCAATCATCGAACCCGAAATCAACTGCGATGCCAATAACAGAGTCATTATCAAGCTTCCCGAAGGATTAAGAAGTTATGAATGGTCAAATAGTGCTAAAACTAACCAAATCACAGTCGATAAAGGCACTTTTTCGGTAGCGGTAAAAGACCTTAGAGGCAATAAATTACTCGTTCCGAGTATCAATACCAACTTGATTTATCCTTCACAAAAACCAGTAATTACGGCCGATAAAAGTTTGGAATTTTGCACTGATGGCTCCAACAAAGTTGAACTAACAGCCAATATTTCGGGAGCAAAATCATATATTTGGGGTTCGGGAGAAAGCACGCAGAAAATCTCTGTTGGTAATACTGGTGAGTTTACGGTAAGAGCGAAAAACGAATTTGGTTGCGTTTCGGAGGTTTCAGACAAAGTATCTGTGAAAGCAAATCCGCTTCCTTTACAACCTAAAATCACGGTCTCGCCAGCCAGTAGCGTTTGTGAGGGTGAAAGTATTACACTTTCAACAGATATAACTCAAAATGTCATTTGGAGCGATAATAGCACTTCACCAAATATAAAGTTAAGCCGTATTGGAGTTTATGAATTATCAGCAAAAACAAAGAGCGATGCAGGATGCTTCTCAACAATTTCTGATAAAGTTTTAGTTGAGATAAAACCGACTCCCGTTGCTCCCAAGGTTAATATTTTACCTGCAAATAATATATGCAGAGGCGATACCATCAAACTTTCGGTCGATAATAATAAAGTACTTTGGAGTAATAATGATACTACCAAACTATTGAAATTAACAGAAATAGGTACTTACCAACTTTCTGTAAAGATAAATGATAATTTTGGTTGTGTTTCTCCCTCAACAGTACTGCCAACTTTAAGCATAAACCCATCTCCCCAACAACCAACAATTATCCAAACAGGTCTTTTTAACTTAACCACTTCGAGTTCAGATTTGATTACCAACGACCAGTTTGAATGGAAAAAAGATCAGGTAATTTTCTCAAGAACGACAACTCAGAATCTGAAAGTTTCTCAAGATGGAAATTATCAAGTTTCAACAATCAGAACTTATCAAGCACCTAATAATCAAACCATTAACTGTTCTTCTATTGCATCAAATGTACTTATTTTTAAAGCAGCAAAGAGCCTTATTTCGGTATATCCTAACCCTGCCAATGACATAATATATATTGATTCGAAAGAAAATATCAAGAATGTAGAAGTGAGTATTTATAATATTTTAGGAAAACAAGTTTTAAAATTTAGAGCTAATGATACCTCCGAGCGAATAGAAACCGACTTAAAGAGCTTAGAAAAAGGTTCTTACATCATCAGAATCAAAGGTGATGGCATCGAAGATTCATCTCGCTTAATTATCCAAAAATAACGAAACTATATTACCCCAAAATTGGTTAAATTAGTTCGAGCTATTCTTTAAAAACTGAATGAATAATACCCAAAATACACATCATACCGACGTCGAATCTCTTGACCCAAAGCAGTACATCATCATCAAGGGAGCAAAAGTAAATAATCTCAAAAATATTGATGTGGCAATTCCCCGCAACAAGCTCGTAGTAGTCACGGGGCTTTCGGGAAGTGGCAAATCTTCTTTGGCATTCGATACACTCTTTGCCGAGGGGCAGCGTATGTACGTTGAAAGTTTGAGTTCGTATGCTCGTCAGTTTTTGGGTCGAATGGAAAAACCCGAAGTCGATTATATCAAAGGCGTCTCGCCAGCGATTGCCATCGAACAAAAGGTAGCAACCAAAAATCCACGCTCGACGGTCGGCACAACAACCGAAATCTACGATTACTTAAAACTTCTTTTTGCCCGTGCGGGTACTACCTACTCGCCTGTTTCGGGACAAGAGGTACGAAAAGACACTGTAACCGATGTTGTGAATTTTATTCTTTCGCATGAAGAAGGCACACGTGTAATGGTGCTAACGCCTCTGAAAGTAAAAGAAGGTCGAAAAATAGAAAAAGAATTAGAACTTTTGCTCCAAAAAGGTTACACTCGTATTGTAGTTGATGGAGAAATAAAGCAAATCGAAGAACTGCAAGAAGCCAAAACTAAGCTTTCGCCCGAACAAGATTTAGAAATTCTGATTGACAGAAACGTTGTGAAACACGGCGATGAAGATACGCAATTTCGTTTTTCTGACTCGGTACAAACGTCGTTTTTTGAGGGAGAAGGTGAGTGTATTGTAGATGTTATCACGACAAATGTCGAAACTGGCGAACGCCAGACTATTCGCAGTACATTCTCAGATAAATTTGAACTTGATGGAATAGCTTTTGAAGAACCGAGCGTAAATCTCTTTACGTTCAATAATCCTTATGGAGCTTGTAAACGCTGCGAGGGTTTCGGAAAAGTTTTGGGAATTGACCCAGAATTGGTAATTCCCGATAAAAACCTATCCGTTTTTGAAGGAGCGATTGCTCCGTGGCGAAGCGAACGCATGAGCGAATGGCTTGCCCCTTTGCTCAGAAATGGTATTCGTTTCGACTTCCCGATTCACCGCTCGTACAAAGACTTAACTCCCGAACAACAACAATTACTTTGGACGGGTAACGAATATTTTCAAGGGCTTGACGCTTTCTTTGCCGACATCGAAAGCCAAGTTCACAAAGTACAATACCGTGTGATGCTTTCTCGCTATCGTGGCCGCACTGACTGTCCCGATTGTCGAGGTTCACGCCTGCGTAAAGATGCCAGTTATGTAAAAGTTGGCGGTAAATCAATCGTTGATTTGGTTTTGATGCCGATTTCTGATTTAGCTGCTTTCTTCAAAAACTTAGAACTACCCGATTATCAGAAAGCGGTTTCTAAAAGAATCTTAATAGAAATAAACAGCCGACTGGAATTTATGGAACGAGTTGGGTTGGGATACTTAACTCTCAATCGTTTGGCCTCAACACTTTCGGGCGGTGAATTTCAGCGTATCAAATTGGCTACTTCGCTCGGTAGTTCGTTGGTTGGGTCGATGTATATTCTTGACGAACCAAGTATTGGCTTACACCCACGAGATACACAGCGTTTAGTAAGCGTTCTGGAATCTTTGCGAGATATGGGCAATACAGTTGTGGTGGTTGAACACGAAGAAGAAGTCATGCGTGCGGCCGACCAAATCATTGACATCGGCCCAAATGCTGGAAGGCTGGGTGGCGAGTTGATTTTTCAAGGAAGTTGGACAGAGATCAATAAAAAATCGAGCGAAAATAGCACTTCCCACACCATCAATTTTCTTACAGGAATCGACCAAATTCCTGTGCCTATCCAACGCCGAAAACCAACTGATTTTATTGAACTAAAAGGTGCAAGAGAAAATAACCTCAAAGAAGTAGATGTAAAGTTTCCGTTAGGCGTGTTGACGGTCGTAACTGGCGTGAGTGGTTCGGGAAAATCGACTTTGGTTCGTAAAATCCTATTCCCTGCAATCGCTCGTTTGAAAGGAGAATATAGTGAAGAAGCTGGTAAATACGCTGGTTTGGTTGGTTCACTCGACCGCATCACGCAGGTTGAAATGATTGACCAAAATCCGATTGGAAAATCATCTCGCTCGAACCCCGTTACCTATATCAAGGCTTATGATTACATTCGCCAAATGATGGCCGAACAACAACTTTCAAAAGCACGAGATTACAAGCCAGCATTTTTCTCATTCAACGTTGATGGTGGGCGTTGCGAAGCCTGCCAAGGAGAAGGCGAGCAGACAATCGAAATGCAATTCATGGCTGATGTACGCCTAAAATGTGAAAGTTGTGGCGGAAAACGCTTCAAACAAGAGATTCTGGAAGTAAAATATAATGAAAAAGACATTGCCGATATTTTGGCAATGACCGTTGACGAAGCCATTGATTTTTTCAGCACCACTGAACCAAAATTGGCCGATAAACTTCGTCCGCTTCAAGATGTTGGTTTGGGTTATATTGGTTTGGGGCAGTCGTCAAGTACACTTTCAGGTGGAGAAGCACAGCGTGTAAAACTGGCGTTTTTCTTGAGCAAAGGCAATGCGGATAAAGGTAAAACGCTTTTTGTTTTTGATGAACCAACTACTGGTTTGCACTTCCACGACATAAAGAAACTCTTGAAAGCCATCAATGCTTTGGTTGACCAAGGCGATACCGTGATTATCATCGAGCATAATATGGAGGTGATAAAATCGGCCGACTGGATTATTGATTTAGGCCCCGAAGGTGGTGAAAAAGGTGGTCATTTGACATTTGAAGGAACGCCAGAAGAAATGGTAAAACTCGAAGGAAACTATACTGCCGATTTTTTGAAAGGAAAATTATAAAAGTTTAGAAGTCAGGCATAAAAACCTGACTTCTAAAATACCTTCCATCCAATTTTATCTACATAAAATCTAATCTCATTACTTTCTTTTCTGAGAAGTAAATTTGATTAATTTTGAGAAAATCTTTGTTCAAAAACAAAAATGTTTCAACCAGAATTAATCGGACATTTACATCCACTCATTGTGCATTTGCCCATCGGCATTCTGATTTTTGCTTATGTAATGATGGTTTTGCAGCAATTTCGGAAAATCGAACTGAATGCTGCCATTGATTTAGCACTACTTCTCGGAACGATTTCTTCTGTAATGGCCTGTATTGCTGGTTGGTTTTTAGCCCAATCGGGCGACTACGAAACCGAAGCTATTTTTAAACATCAATGGACAGGCATAAGCACCGTCATTCTCGGTATTTTAGCCTATTTTCTCAAAAATCATCGCTGGATTTTAGCAACCTCAACTATCATTTGTTTGACAATAGCGGGGCATTTCGGAGGAAATCTCACACATGGAGAAGGCTATCTTTTTACTTCTAAAAATAACAAAACATCTGCACCGACAGACACCACAAAAATAGCTTCTTTTGATAGTATTGACACTTCACAAAGCATCAATCATGCAACCGTAAAAAAATCGTTTGTGTATCGAGATAAGATTATTCCGATTCTAAAAACTAAGTGTTACAACTGCCACTCTGTCAGTAAAAAGAAAGGTGGTTTACGCTTAGATTCGGAAGATTTCATAAAAAAAGGAGGTAAAACTGGACTGATTGTGAGCGTTGGGAATCCAAACAAAAGCACCTTATTTACGCACTTAATTTTACCCGAAGATGATGATAAACACATGCCACCAAAAGGTAAAACGCAACTTACCCGAAACGAGATTTCGGCCATTTATTCTTGGATAAAAAAAGGAGCGTCTTTTGTAGAAGAAGTTGAGACTATTACCAGCGAAAAACCTTTAGAGCAAACCTTCATTCAAAACACACCGATTTCATCTGAAGCAATTGCTGATATTCCAGTCATTGAAAAAGAAGATTCAAAAGAAATGGTAAGTAATGTAGAAGCCATTAGCCCTGCTATACTTGAAAAACTAAAGCAACAAAACATCAGAATTACCTATTTAGGTAATGGTTCGAATTATATTTCGGCCAATTTTGTGAATATCAGGACCTATCAACCTACATTATTAAATGATTTGGAAAGCATTCATAATCAAATCGTTACCATAAGATTAAGTAATCAACCAGTCAATGATGATGCCATTAAAAAAATCACTAACTTTAAAAACCTGACCAAGTTAAATCTTGAAAATACTGCCATAACAGACGCTTCTTTAGAACATTTAAAAACATTGCCAAACCTCGAACAACTCAATTTATATGGCACAAAAATTACCGATAGCGGACTACAAGTTTTGGCAAAATATCCCAGTCTAAAAGTGGTATATTTATGGCAAACCAAAGTGAGTAAATCGGGAATAGAACAACTGAAAAAGGCATCACCCAAATTACAAATCGAAACGGGAGAATTTCAATTTGCGAAGCTTGATACGAATAAAACGATAAAATAAGTTTGTTTTTTGTTGCGTACCTACGGCACGCTCATTTTGATTTCGGATAGCCTTTTCTACCGATATATAGTGCCTACGGCACATTTTAAACCCGCTGCTAATTCAAGCAAAAATTGCTGAAGCTCGGCATACTCCGTTAGGAGTTGTATATTGGTAGTAAATAAACAATCATATTTTTAATGCTCCGTCAGGAGCTAAACCAACGGCACAGAACACAATTGTTAAAAATAAAATTAGGGAACAAAATGGTTGAAATTCAACCTACTCCATTAGGAGTTGTATATCGGTAGCACAATGCTCCGTCAGGAGCTAAACCAATCAGTAGTACGAGAAGCCACTAAGGAACAAATATATCATGATTCAACCTACTCCGTTAGGAGTTCCATATCGGTAGAAATAGAGGTAAAGCAGATTCTATGCTCCGTCAGGAGCTAAACCAACCAACAACAACGCAAAAATACACCAAAAAAATGGCTAATACATTCACACAAATACATTTGCATTTGATATTTGCGGTAAAATTTAGACAAAGCCAAATTCAACGAGAATAGAAAGATAAACTTTATAAATACACAACTGGAATCATACAAAACAATGGTCACAAAGTTCTGATTATCAATGGTATGGCTGACCATATTCATATATTAATCGGATTTCGCAGCACACAAGCACTTGCCGATTTGATGCGAGATATAAAACAAATGACTTCGCTTTGGATAAACGAAAATAAATTCACCAAAGGTAAATTTGCTTGGCAGGAAGGTTACGCCGCATTTTCTTACGGACAATCTCAACTACCAATTATCATAAAATACATTGAAAACCAAGAAGAACATCATACAAAGAGAACATTTTTAGAAGAATACAAGGGATTTTTAAAGTTGTTAGATATTGAATTTGATGAAAAATATATTTTCAAAGACCCTGAGTAAATTGGTTTAGCTCCTATGGAGCAAAGATTTGTTTTTAACTGATATTTCTACCAATATTTAACTCCTAACGGAGTATCTGTACGACGTAATGAACATTCGATTATTAACACTTTTACTAATTAATCAAAATTTGCCATTTCAACTAATGAATTAATCATGAAAAAATACTTACTATTACTAATTGCTTGTATTTATTTGTGGTCATTCAAACCGAATGGGCATCAGCTTGCTGACCCCGCAAAATTGCCCGAAGAGGTAGCACTTGCCTATAAAAACTTACCTGCAACCTTAGACTATAACCTTCATGTAAAACCAATCTTATCCGATAAATGCTTTGCGTGCCACGGACCAGATAAAGCCAAACAAAAAGCAGGTTTACGCTTAGATTTGCCTGAAGCCGCTTATGCACAACTACCCGAAAGCCCAGGAAAAGTCGCTATTTCGCCACGAAATTTAAAGAAAAGTGAGGTTTTTCACCGAATCCTTTCTACCGACCCGATTTATGTAATGCCTACACCAAAATCTCATCTGAGTTTATCGGCTCACGAAAAAGCTGTTATCATCAAGTGGATTGAAAATGGAGCGGTTTATCAACCTCATTGGGCTTTTGTAAAACCACACAAAAGGCCTATTCCTTCTCTTAAAAATACGCTTACTTTTTCGCCGATTAACCAAATTGATAATTTCATTTTTAGCCGTCTGGAGCAAGAAGGTTTATCAGCAACGAAAGAGGCTTCGAGAGAAATTTTATTGCGTCGTTTATCTTTTGATTTGACTGGCCTACCCCCAACTCTCGAAGAAATTAATGCTTTTTTGAACGATAATAGCCCCAATGCATACGAAAAACAAGTAGATAGATTACTTGCTTCACCACATTACGGAGAAAAAATGGCCACCGATTGGCTCGATTTAGCACGTTTTGCCGATTCGCATGGCTATACCGTTGACCGCCTTCGAGATATGTCGCCCTACCGAGATTGGGTGATTCGGGCTTTCAACGATAATATGCCTTATAGCAGTTTTATCCACCAACAATTGGCGGGAGATTTGCTCACTTCGCCCACAAAAGATATGATTATTGCTACGGCTTTTAATCGAAATCATCCGCAAAATTTAGAAGGTGGCATTGTGGAAGAAGAATTTCAGACCGAATATGTCATGGACAGAACCAATACGTTTGGTGATGCCTTCTTGGCGATGTCGGTTGGTTGTGCCAGATGCCACGACCATAAATATGACCCAATTTCGCAGAAAAATTATTATGAGTTATTCAGCTTTTTCAATAATGTAAGAGAAGCAGGACAAATTTCGTGGAATGATGACCTTCCCACTCCTACCCTACTTCTACCTACTGCTGAACAAGAAAAAGTCGTTAATTTTATTAAAAACTCCATCTCCGAGCAGGAACAAAAAGTTATCGAAACTCAAAATTCAGCTTCGGCAGATTTTGAAAAATGGCTTAAAAACAATGAATATAAATCACTGACCAACAACACTTTACCACAAGCTAACCTACAAGGATTTTATACATTTGAAGATTCCCTAAGAAACAGTATCAACCCTAAACAATCGGGCGTGATGCGTCGTGATGCTGGCACACTCGACAAACCTACGTTCGAGAAGACCTCAAAAGGACAAGTTTTGCTTTTAGACGGCGATGTCTATGCCGATTTAAAAGATGTAGGCGTTTTCAGAAAATCAGAAGCATTTACGGTTGGAATGTGGGCGTATATTCCAAAAGAAATGAAAGATGGCGTGATTTTTCATAAAAGCAACGCCGAGCGTTTGTATAACTTCAAGGGTTATCACCTTTTTCTACGCAAAAATAAATTAGAAATCACGATGGCTCACACCGCACCTTCAAATGCCATTACAAAATTGAGTTTGAAAGATGCCCCTCGTGAAAAATGGCTGCATTTGAGCATGACTTATGATGGTTCGGCCAAGGCAAATGGTTTCAAATTATATCTCGATGGTGAAGAGATGACTATGGAAACCGTCATCGACCAATTATACAAAGACATCATTTTTTATTCAAAATCAGAGCCAGCATTACAGATTGGTGGCTGGTGGCGTGGCTTAGGTTTTAAGGGTGGAAAAGTTGACGATGCCGTAGTTTACAATCGAGCATTAACACCATTTGAAGTAAAAATCTTAGCAAAAAAGGCCGATTGGAGCAATATTACCAACAAATCAGCAAGCGAACTAAATGCTCAAGAGAAAACGATTTTAAAAGACTATTACTTTTCAGCTGTCAATCCCAGCATTTTAGCGGCACAAAAAGAATTACAAAAACTCCGGACGGC
This sequence comes from Emticicia sp. W12TSBA100-4, assembly GCF_040253585.1. Classification (NCBI taxonomy): domain Bacteria; kingdom Pseudomonadati; phylum Bacteroidota; class Cytophagia; order Cytophagales; family Leadbetterellaceae; genus Emticicia; species Emticicia sp. W12TSBA100-4. The sequence continues at coordinate 46,778 of NZ_JBELAU010000018.1, read as the reverse complement.
CTTATCTGATTCAAGTGAAAAAATCGCTGAAATAATGGTCATGCAAGAAATGCCTAAACCTAAAATCACGCACTTGCTTCACCGAGGGCAATACGATGCTTTAGGCGAAGAAGTCAAACCCAATACACCCAAAGATATTCTTGCATTTCCTGCCAATTTGCCTAAAAATCGACTTGGTTTGGCACAATGGCTCACTGATGAAAATAATCCGCTCACGGCACGAGTAGCGGTGAACCGAATTTGGCAAAATTTCTTCGGAACGGGCATTGTGAAAACTACCGAAGATTTTGGCAATCAAGGCGAAATGCCAAGCCACGCCGAATTACTCGATTGGCTGGCTCTTAGTTTTCAAAAAGATTGGGATGTAAAAAAACTTAATAAACTAATCGTGATGTCGGCCACCTACCGACAAGATTCAAAAGCCACCAAAGAAGTGCGTGAGCGTGACCCTGAAAATCGTTTGCTTTCGCACGGACCAAGCAATCGACTTTCGGCCGAAATGCTTCGTGATAATGCACTGGCAGTCAGCGGTTTAATCAATAAAAAAATTGGTGGTAAAAGCGTAAAACCTTACCAACCCGATGGACTTTGGGAAATCAATAATACACACTATACCCAAGATTCGAGCGATGCTATTTATCGCCGAAGCCTTTATGTAGTTGTCAAACGTTCAGTACCAAATCCAACATTGGGTACATTCGATGCTCCTTCTCGCAGCTATTGTGTGGTTCGCCGACAAAAGACCAATACGCCTTTGCAAGCCCTCGTTACGCTCAACGATCCAACTTTTATCGAAGCCGCCAAAGTAATGGGAGAAAGTATGACCAAACAAACTGATACACGAAAAGCAATCATTGAAATTTACCGAAAACTAAGCAGTAAAATGCCATCTGAAAGAGAGTTGGACTTGCTTTTATCGCTACAAAAAGCTGAATATGAACAGTTTAAACAAAATCCTGATAAAACGAAAGGTTGGCTAAAAACAGGGCTGTATAAAATTGACCCGACTTTAGAAGCAGCCGCAGTAGCCGCCAATGCAGTTGTAGCAAGTACGATTTTAAACTCAGACGCAACCATCACCAAACGATAAAATGGCACATCACGACGATACATTCAAGCTACATTCTCCTGAGTTTTCGGCATTGAATCGAAAGCTCGACCGACGTGATTTTTTGCTTCGCACAGCCTCTGGTTTAGGTGCAATGGCTTTGGGTAGTTTGATTAGTTCAAACGCAAAAGGCAACACGCTCGAACAACAAATCATGGGTGCCTTACCGAGCATTGCCCCCAAAGCCAAGCGAGTCGTTTATTTGTTTATGAGTGGTGGGCCTTCGCAATTTGAAACTTTCGACTATAAACCCAAACTCAGCAATATGTTTGGGCAAGGTTTGCCCGATTCGGTGCGAAAAGGGCAACGACTCACGGGTATGAGTGCCAATCAAGCGGTTTTACCACTCGTTCCGTCGGCTTATAAGTTTAATCAATACGGAAAAACTAAAACTTGGGTAAGCGATTTACTGCCTTATACGGCACAAGTGGTTGATGATTTGTGCATCGTAAAATCTATGTTTACCGAGCAAATCAATCATGACCCTGCCATTACATTTTTTCAAACTGGCCATCAACTTCCTGGACGACCTTCAATTGGCTCTTGGATGAGTTACGGACTGGGTTCTGAAAACCAAAATCTACCTGCGTTCATTGTTTTGGTTTCAAAAAATGCCTCGAAAGACCAGCCTCTTTATGCTCGTTTGTGGGGAAATGGCTTTCTGCCTTCCGAGCATCAAGGCGTACAATTTCGTTCGGGAAAAGACCCTGTTTTGTTTCTTAATAATCCCGAAGGTTATGACGGCCAAGACCGCCAACAAATGTTGGAATATTTGACCAAACTCAACCAACTACAAAATGAAACTTGGGGCGACCCCGAAGTAGATGCCCGAATCGCTCAATACGAAATGGCGTATCGCATGCAAACCTCTGTTCCCGAAGTAATGGATACTTCTAAAGAACCCGATGAAATTTTCGAACTTTACGGCGAAGGTAGTGGAGACAAAGGAACTTATGCCGCCAATTGCCTTTTAGCTCGGAAATTACTCGAAAAAGACGTCAGATTTGTGCAGCTATATCATCAAGGCTGGGACCACCACGGCTCATTACCGAAAGGAATGGCTCACCAATGCAAACAAACCGATAGAGCCACCGCAGCTTTGATTATAGATTTGAAAAGAAGAGGTTTGCTCGAAGATACTTTGGTGGTTTGGGGCGGAGAATTTGGCCGCACAGTTTATTCTCAAGGAAAACTCACCAAAGATGATTACGGCCGTGACCATCACCCTAGGTGCTTTACGATGTGGATGGCAGGTGCAGGAGTAAAATCAGGTATTAGCTACGGAGAAACTGATGATTTTAGTTATAATATCATCAAAAATCCTGTTCATGTACACGATTTTCAAGCAACTTTACTGCACCTCATGGGCATCGACCACGAACAATTGACTTATAAATATCAAGGTCGTCGTTTTCGGTTAACCGATGTGCATGGACAAGTAATTAAAGGAATTTTATCGTAAATTTGCCGCATAAAACACTCAAACTTGAAACACTTCTGGGTCATATTCAAATTATTGTTATTGATAGTTTTTGCTCTTCGTTTATTGAAATCTAATCGAAAAGTAGCAAAATTTGAGCATGACCCAAAGCGTGGATTTTTCAATTTATTTCAAGAAAAAGTTATCTCTGAAAAAATAGTTTTTGTCTTTGAAGGCACAACGCCTGAATTACAATTAAAAGAACTTTTCCGAAAGAACATTCGTCCAAAAGAAGAAAGTTGGAAACAAAATGGCGGACAATTAGATGATTTTTTTGCTACACTGACTTTGGAAGAGCGAATCGTTTACGTGGTATATCTATCCAACAAGAGTTTTCAGAAAGGCAGTATTTTCAATTTTCTGTGGTACAAAACTGAATGGATTATTGCCTTTAGCCAGATGCTAAAACACCTGCATGAAGATGCCCTTTATGCTCATTATCAGCAAGTTGTTCTTGATACTTGTCATCTGGATTTTGATACACTTTCAACTCAACACACCGATTTTTTTATTCTTGATTTTTATCCCGACGGCAGTCAAGAATATGAGTCTGTCAAGCACTTCAACCAAATATTTGACCGAAATGTATTTTTACAGAAAATAATTTCAGCGATTAGTCAAAACTAACAAAACCACCCTTGATAGGTGGTTTTGCACTTCTATATCATCCCCAAGATTTCCATAGTATCTCAAATCGTAGAAGAATAAGCTCAGAAATTAGTTTTATAGATGAGATTTAACTGATTTAAAATTTAAAAACAAATTCATTTTGAAATACGTTTTTCTAAAAAGTATTTTCACCTACTTTCACTAATATGAAAAAGCTAATTTTACTTACATTCTTACTGACTTCTGCTTGTAAGACAGAAGAGGTTCAACCGAACGTTTCGCAACAAATTGAGCAGTTTATCAATAATCAGAGGATAGTTCGGGTAATTGCCTCAGAGACTTTCAGCGATTTTTTTACTTTAGCTCTCCAAAATACCCCAGGTACATCATTCAAAATTGATAATAATTTTATTGTCATTGATGGCGTTACTTGGAATCTTAATCACGTAAAAAGTTACCAAATTGTTGAAATCTCAAGCAATAACTCTGTCTTATGGCTAAAAATTAATTGAATTCTAAATCGGATAGCGAATCAAAGTCGATTTATGAACTTGTCAGTCTAAAACTAACAAAACCACCCTTGAGAGGTGGTTTTGCATACAATTTTATATTAGAAAAGAGCGTTTGCAAGTCGGAATCCCTTATGAGCCACACATTTCGCAACCCTCAGGGTCGTCGAGTGAACATTGCATCGCAGCATATTGATACTCTTCTTCGCTGGCAAATGTAGCGGCCGCAGTTGCTTTTGCGGTTTGCTCTTCTGCGTATTTTGCGTAATCTAATGGTTTTTCTTCTACTACAGAAGTTGCAGGCATCACCTCGGCAATTGCTTGTCGGTCAACCGTAAACTTCACTGCATCAGAAGCGGCTTTTGTACGTAAGTAATACATACCTGTTTTCAAACCTGCTTTCCATGCATAGAAATGCATCGAAGTTAATTTTCCGAAATTAGCATTTTCCATAAAGATATTTAACGACTGACTTTGGCAGATATATGCTCCACGGTCAGCGGCCATATCAACGATGGTTTTTTGCTTAATTTCCCAAGCCGTGCGATACAAATCTTTCAAGTTTTGCGGAATCTCTGGAATCGCTTGTACTGAACCATTAGCAGCAATCAATTTATTTTTCATGGTATCATTCCATAAACCGATTTTTACTAAATCTTTCAATAAATGCTTATTCACAACCACAAACTCACCCGAAAGCACACGACGAGTATAAATATTTGATGTATAAGGCTCGAAACACTCATTGTTACCCAAGATCTGGCTCGTTGACGCCGTTGGCATTGGAGCAACTAAAAGTGAATTTCTTACACCATTTTTCATTACTTTTTCACGCAATTCTGACCAATTCCAACGACCTGAATCTGGCGTTACGCCCCACATATCGAATTGGAAAATACCTTGCGAAATCGGAGAGCCTTCCCAAGTCGGATATGCACCTTCAACAATAGCCAACTCCATTGAAGCCTCCATTGCGGCGTAGTAAATTGTTTCAAAGATTTCTCTATTCAATCTACGAGCTTCATCAGACTCGAAAGGCATTCTCAAAATAATGAAAGCATCGGCTAAACCTTGAATACCCAAACCAATCGGACGGTGACGCAAGTTACTACGCTTAGCCTCAGGCACAGGATAATAGTTTACATCAATTACTTTGTTGAGGTTTTTAGTAATTACCTTCGTTACCTCGTATAATTTCTGATGGTCAAATTTCGAGAAACCAGTTTTTTCATCTTTCGTGATGTATTTTGGCAAAGCAATTGAGGCCAAATTACAAACCGCTACTTCATCAGGTGAAGTATATTCCATGATTTCAGTACAAAGGTTCGATGATTTAATCGTACCTAAGTTTTTCTGATTAGACTTTCTGTTAGCAGCATCTTTATACAACATATACGGCGTACCAGTCTCAATTTGAGACTCCATGATAGCAAACCAAAGGTCTTGTGCTTTAATGGTTTTGCGGGCTTTGCCTTCTCTTTCGTATCTTTCGTATAAATTCTCAAACTCTTCACCGTAGCAATCAGACAAACCTGGTGCTTCGTGAGGGCAGAACAATGACCAAGTATCATTGGCTTCTACACGCTTCATGAATAAATCCGAAATCCAGAGTGCATAGAATAAATCTCTTGCACGAAGCTCTTCTTTACCATGGTTTTTCTTCAAATCCAAAAACTCGAAAATATCAGCGTGGTGTGGCTCAATATAAATGGCAAATGAGCCTTTGCGTTTGCCACCACCTTGGTCAACGTAGCGAGCAGTGTCATTGAAAACACGAAGCATCGGTACGATACCATTTGAAGTTCCGTTAGTGCCTTTGATATAAGAGCCTGTTGCACGAATTTCGTGGATTGCTAAACCAATACCACCAGCCGATTGCGAAATTTGAGCGGTCTGGGCCAAAGTTTCGTAAATTCCAGTGATACTATCTTCTTTCATCGTAAGCAAGAAGCATGATGAAAGCTGTGGTTTTGGAGTTCCTGCGTTGAACAATGTTGGAGTAGCGTGTGTAAACCAACGCTCCGATAATAATTCGTAAGTTTCAATAACACGTTCGATGTCTTCACCGTGAATACCAACAGCAACACGCATCAACATGTGTTGTGGACGCTCTACGATTTTACCGTTGAGTTTGAGTAAGTATGATTTTTCGAGCGTTTTATAACCGAAATAATCGTAACCAAAATCACGGTCATAGATGATAGCAGAATCAAGCAAAGCTGCGTGTTTCTGAATCACCTTCCATGTATCTTTTGCAATTAAAGAAGCATTTTGGTCTGTTTTTGGATCGATGTATTGATATAACATCTTCATCGTACCAGAAAAAGACTTGAGGGTGTTTTTGTGTAAGTTTGAAATTGCAATCCGAGCTGCCAAGATAGCGTAGTCGGGGTGCTTGGTTGTCATCGAAGCGGCAGTTTCGGCAGCGAGGCTATCTAATTCTGACGTTGAAACGCCATCATAAATACCAGCCACAACCTTCATGGCAACTTCAACGGGTTGGACAAATGCTGGTTCTAAACCATAGCAAAGTCGCTCGATACGAGCAGTGATTTTGTCGAACTTTACCGACTCGCGGCGTCCGTCTCTCTTAATTACAAACATAGGCAGCCTTTAAAAAGGGTTTTAAGGGATTCACAACAAGATTACAGGCAGGCTAAATTTGCTTTAGTCCGGCACAAAGGTTCAAATTTTAAGTAAAAAACTTTTATATATATTCGTGACTGCCAGCCACTTTTTGGGTTCTTTAGTACTAAATTTTTAGAGCAGTCAATCAAACGTTGAAATCAACAATTTTGAAAAACAACAAGTGTAAAATTAGTAAAATGTCAAGGTATATAAAAATCAAAATCCTATACCTATTTACCGATAGTAAAAAAGTGTAATGTTACGAAATTATTAAGAGCTAATAATCAATCAGTTACTTAACGAGTGGATTAGAAAAGTTTAATAAAAAAAGTTATCCACATGAAGCAAATACTTTTTTCTTTCTAAATTGAGGTTTTCTATTGCAGTAGTTTGGTTATATTTTCATTGACAAATGTAAATATTTTATTTTCAGAAAAAAAAATAAATTCTGAAAAAGTTATCCACATTGAAAAAAACATAAATTAATCGTGGCATTCCATCAGCAGAAGGTCGCCAGATTGGTAAGAAATACTTACAATACCATCTTCGGCAGCCTCGTTACTATTACCCGAACGATAACCAAGTGTAAGTTGCTCATTATCAAGCTCATATAGCAGGTTTTTTGTTCGTATATTGATAGTGTCACCTATCGGAATAAGTGAAATTTGTGAACCTTTTGCGTACCATTTTTCAAAGGTATTAGGAAGGGGTAGAAGGGGGTAAATGACCGAATAATCATCTATCATTACGATAGAAAGTTTACTTTTGTAACGAATAATATTGGTCATATTTGTGATAGAGTGGTCAGCACGGCGACCAGTTGCCCAAACCACATTTACTGCAGGGAAACCCCTATTTATTAAGAAATCAAAGGCTTTTTCGAGGTCTGTTTTATTCTGGTCGGGTGTATGAACAATCTCTATTGGGTACTGACTTTGCTCAATTTCTTCTAAATCAATATCTCTATCAAAATCGCCCAGAAGCACATCAACCTTGATTCCCAGTGACATCACACGGTGAATGGCACTATCAAGCACTACTACAAACGGACTCCACTCAAGGAGCTGCCCAAGAAGGTCGGAGCTACAACTTTCGCCATTAGCAATGATGAGTGCTGGCTCTTGTTTTTCTCGTACGATATGGTGTGAAGACATAACTATTAATGAAGAATGAAGAATGAAGAATGAAGAATGTTTGCGACCCTTCAAAGCATCATTATTCATTGATGAAACAAATCAAAAGTATTACTTCAAAATCCATTGAAAAACCTTAGAAAGTGGCTTAGCATAAAGGGTGTACCAACGAGGTTGTATACCATTCATTTCCCATGCTCGACGGTCTTCTTTATTAGCTTTAATACGATTTTTGATTGAGGCATTACTCTTTCCTCCTACTCTCATTTTCATTAAAACTTCAGGAATATAGTAAGAAGAAAGTTTGTATCGATAAAGCATCCTGAGCATCAACTCGTAATCGCCTGCACTTCGGAAAGAGGTATCGTATAACCCGTAAGTATCATAAGCGGCTTTTGTCAAGAAAAAAGCGGTATGAGGTGGCATCCAGCCATTCAAAAAACGATTATGGTCATATTTGCCTGACTTCCAATTTCTTACAATCTTGTTAGAGTCTTCGGCTTCAACGTAATATAAATCACCATAAACCGAATCGGCTTTTGAGTCTTCAAAAGCTTTTGCTACTTTGCTAATAACTTGATTATCAGGATAAAAATCATCAGCCCCCATTACACCAACGGCATGTCCAGTGGCCATCTTAACGGCCTTGTTCATGGCTTCGTAAATACCGCTATCTTTTTCGGAAACCCACCTGATTCTATCGCCATAAGATTTCAGAATTTCAACCGTACCATCTTTTGAGCCACCATCAGCTAAGATATATTCAATGTCGGGATAATCTTGTGAGAGTACACTGTCAATGGTGTCTTTGATGGTTGCCGCAGAATTGTAGGCGGCCGTAACGATTGAAATTTTCATTATTTATTCGCTTCTCAGTTTTAGACCTTTTTATCTAAAATTGGGTTTGTTTGACTTTCAGAGCCTCAAAATTACTAACATCAAGCGAAGGAATCGTTGTTTTTAATGAATTTTTATAATTTTCATTGATAACCTTAATGATTTCGTTGGCAATAACTGCCGATCCTCGTGGCGTTGGACTGATTCCATCAAGGCTAAAAAAGCCCCCTGTAAATAAAGAATTATCGAATTTTACACCATTTACCGAATAGTTTTTGTTATTTACTTGGGCGTATAAGCTATTCAAATCTACCAAAACGATTCCACGTTTTTCGGCCTCAAACTTCAAAATACCGTTAAAATCACTTAAACGTGAAGCGATAATACTTATTTCATCTTTATCCAAAACTTCTTCTGTTGTGAGCGGATAAGTCATTGTAAAACCTTTCTTTTGGTTTCCTGCATTTAGCTTACCTACATTCGCAATAGCTTCAATCAATATTTTGTCGTTAGCTGTAGCTGCCCGCACGATTCCATTGCCTGTTGTGATATAAATTTCGGTAGTACCAAGTTTTTTTGCAAGTTCTGAGAAGGTATAAAAATTAAAGTAGGGCAAATCAAGTACATTTGGAATATTAGTCAGTATCCCTTTTGCTTTATTTACTACCAACGCATCGAGCATTTTTTGAATATTGAGGGCAAACGAAGATGTTTCAGTCATGGAGATTTTACCACCCGAAGTTGCATAAGATAATAAATCTTGCTCACCAATACTTACCGTAAAAAAGGTAGCATTACTTTCTTTCACAAAATCAGTGTATGATGTTTCTTCTTTTCCTGCGGGAAGAATTCGCTCGAAAAATGGGTTAAAACCTTGTATTTTAGCATTACCAAAACCTGCTTTATTGACATCCGAAACTCGCAAACCAACTACTCCATAATTATTTGCTACACTTCCCGAATATTTTGCCAAAGTGAGTGGAGAAGTTGTAAGTACTGCAAGTTTATCAGAAATTTTATCGAATTGAAGCGAAGTATTATTTTGAGTTGTCGCCCAATAACCTGTTCCGTTTTCTTGTCCTACTGGAAAAAGAGCTTGGTCAAATTTTACGCCTGCCTGTTGAGCAACGAGATTTGGATAAGACGCTAATTGTCCTTCTCGATAAAGCCCTCCGTTGGTATAACCCGCTGTTAGTGAACCTCCTACGGAAATGTATTTCGAGAGAAGTGAACTTTCTATTGCAGTTGAGGTAAGTTCTTCTGCTTGGTTTTCACAACTTGTTATGGCCACAAAACCAGTTAAGATTCCGATAAAAATTTTTAGCGAGCGTTTCATAAAATTAGCGGATGTTTGGGCGAAAATAAGTAAATAATAGTCTTTCAAAAGTAATGATTCGATTTGATAGGAAAAAGTTGTAATGACTTGAAAATTAAAATAACAAACTTTGTACTCCGAAAAAAGATATTTGAAGAATCAACAGCCAAAAGGCAATTTTATTGTCTTTTCGGAACGGCAACCAGTGAAAAAGTGTGAGCAAAAACGCCGAAACAAGAAACCAACCAACGTAGTTTTGAACTGGTGGAAGCAGCCCAAACCACGACCACATTTCTAAACGAATGGCGATTGGCTCGACCAGAAAATCGAACATTGTCATTAGCATTGCTCCGTAAATTACTTTGATGTAAAGTGGTTGATTGACTCGGCAAAATGAACTCCCGACACAATAAACCAACAAAAGCCAATTGACACCAATGACTGGCGGTACATCAAGAATCTCAAATCCGAGAGTTCGGTCATATTGATAATGTCCAAAAATTAGTCCAGTTTTTACACCTATGACCTCAATGAAATAGCCAGTCAGAAAGGTAATGATGGCAAAAATGATAAAATTCCGATTCCAATCGTTGTGAAAATAGAGCAAAATACCCAACGATGCCACCAAATTGAATGGCGTGAGAAACTTAAAAAGTTCGGCAGTAGTATTGATGTTTAGGCCAATTACTCCTGCGATGTACATGGAGGTCAGGAGATAGATATAAGATTTATGGTTCTTCACTTATTGAATAATTGTTAGTATTTTCCAAAATTATTTCTTTTTCTTACGATGCACAACGTGTTTGCTCAAAATTCGTTTGCTTTCGGCTTTTACTTCAATGTTTTTTCTGATTCCCCAGAGTTTATCTTTGGCAAATTTAGTGGTTTGTTCTAAATCAATTATTGGAAAAGGATAATTTTCCCCCAAACGAAAACCATATAAATCTTGCTCCATTGGTGTCATTTTCCACGGTTCGTGGATAAAGTTTTCGGGGCAATTTTCGAGTTCTTTTACCCAAGTTTTAATAAAGACTCCGTGCGGATCATGGTCTTGCGATTGTTTCACAGGATTATACATCCTGACGGTATTCATGCCCGTAACACCCGCTTGCATCTGAAATTGCGGATAGTGAATTCCTGGCTCGAAATCAAGGAATTGTTGGGCGAGAAAAACCGCTCCTCCTTTCCAATGTTGAAAAAGTTGGTGCGTAAGAAACGAAACCACCATTGCTCGCATCCGAAAATTCAAATAGCCCGTTTCACAAACACATCGCATACAAGCATCCACGAGCGGATAGCCCGTTTTTCCAGACTCCCATTGTTTAATAAAATATTTATTTTCAGCTTTTTGTAAATTATCATAGCCTCGATTGATATTTTCAAACTCCATGCGGTCTTCCATTTCAAACTTCTGAATGAAATGACAATGCCAGTGAAGTCGAGAGGCAAAGTTTTCTAAATCTCGGCGGTAAGAAACTCTTTTTTTTGCGTTTTGGGTATATTGATACACTTGCCGAATCGACAAATTTCCCCAAGCAATATAGGGCGAAAGTCGGCTGCAACTTTTGCGAGCTTCAAGCGGTTTTGAGATAGTTTTTGAATAATTTTTGGCTCTATCATTCAAGAAACTTTGTAGATAGCGATGAGCGTAAGTTTCGCCACCTGGCTGAAAAATTGGTTTATTTTCTTTATCGTTCTTTAGGTAGTATTTTTTAGGGAGAAACTGCTTGTAAATCTCGTTTTCTTCATCAAAAATCAAACATGGGTTTCTTAGTTTTGTCCAATCTGGCTCGTCGGTTTTTTGGTGCATGTGGGTTTTCCAAAGCTCCGACCAGTTTTCACGATTTTTTAGCTTTCTTACAATACCATTGGTTTGAAATTCTCGCCATTCGATACTATTTTCTTTGAAATAGTTAGTCAGAATTTTATCTCGGTCATAAGTAATTTTCAGTCCCGTTTCTTCGTAAGAAAATACTTTTTTTAGCTGATATTTTTGATGAATGGCGTTGAAAATAGCTTCGGCTTCACCTTCTAAAATAGTAATGGAAAGCAGAGCATTTCCTGCCGAGAGCTGAGCATTAAGGTCATCAAGTGACTGTTGCACAAAATTCCAGTGTCTTGGGCTATAATGTGGGTCGGTCATGACCGAAGGCTCCCAAATATAAAGCATCAAAAACGACTCTCCATCTTCGATGGCAGCCTTGAGAGGTGCGTGGTCGCTTAGGCGTAAGTCTCTTTTAAACCAGACAATGTTCATGAAAGCTTAACTAAAAAACTTGGTGGATTGTTAAACAAAAAGCTCTCCTTTACCAAGAGAGCTTTCTAAAAATAAGCTAAGATTCTATCACTTCATTAACCAAGTCTGTAAAACTGTATCGTTGTAGCCCGATAACAAAATTTGTTCTTTTGGGTGGCGGCTTACAAAAGTAGCTTCGCTCTGTCCTTCATATTGATTCAGAATTGTTGGTGTTTCGGCAGCGATATCCCAAACAATCGTTTTCTTATCATCTGATGCCGAAATGAGATGATTTTCGTTTAAATCATAGACTACACAATTGAAAGCTGCATTATACGCTATTTTCTTTGTTTCTTGTCCAGTTTTCAAATCCCAAACCCTGATTGTTTTATCAATTGACGAGCTAATGAGCTGGCTCCCATCTTTATTGATAGCAATCTGCGTAATCTTACCTTTGTGTTTATTCAATACAAAAAGTTTTTTATTAGTCGCTAAATTCCAAACTGTTATTGTGTTATCGGGATGCGATGTAGCCAATATTTGGCTCGCTTGATTATAGGTCATTAAAACGGCATTTGTGGTCTTAAATGTCTGCGTTTTTTTTCCTGAAAGTACCTCATAAAAACTTACATTTTTGCCAGTATTCACCAAAATCTCACGCCCATCTTTCTGATACTCAATGCTTTTTATTGCTTCTTTTAGCGTGATTTTCTTTTGAATTTCTCCTTTTTCAATATTCCAAAACACAATGCTATTTGATTTATCGGCACAAGCCACGATATTTGGCTCGTTTGGCGATGCATCTATATCCGTTATTAGGTTTTCTGTGGAAAAACTTTTTATTCGGAGTCCTATTCGTGTGTGATAAACTTCCATCGAACCTTCAAAACTGGCGGCTATCAGACTACCATCGGTGCTAAAAGAAACCGCTTTTGGCTTACTATGCGTGTAAAATTCACGGCGAGGTTTATCGGTTGTCATTCCTACATTAAGCAACGACAACAAAACAATTATTTTTTTCATAATCAGTCTTTGTTATTGTTTGCCTATCACTTCGCCTAATTCGTCATCAAACAAGGGGCTAATCGTGTAATTTTTTCTTGAATTGGGGTCAAGCTGAATAGTTGCTTTTTGCAAAATAAAACCTTTTTCGGTAAGCGAAATAGTAGGCTCGGCAAAGGTGGCTGACTTGAATGATTGCTCAAATTTTTCGGCATCACGGTTCGGCACTTTTACTGCAACTTTACCAAAATACGGAGAACTTAACTTAAAAACGCTCTTTTCGGCATCATATCCGAGAATCTGGAAGTTTGTCCAATCGGTCATTTTTATAAACGTATTCACCGAAAGAGCTTGATATTCTTTTTTCCAATCTTCAATAAAATCGGTTTTCTTTTCGAGTCTCGAAATATACTCTTCTTGTTTTTCGTATTGGCTCTTTTTCGACCATTCTTCATATTTTCGGTTGGTATAGGCCGAAATTCGCTGCTCATAAGTAGGCAAATGCCACACAACCAAATTACCGTTGCGGTCAACACTCACAATGTTTTTATTGTCTTGGCTCACCGCCACCGACTCAACCGAACCATTGTGCATTCCTTCGGGAGATTCGGCCACTAATTCACCATTGGTTACATCCCAAACCCTTACATAATTATCACCTCCGCCCGTCACGATTAGCTGTTGGTCAGGCGTAAAAGTAGTTGACCAAACATCTGAAACGTGAGCATTGATTCTGAAAACTTGCTTTTTGGCGGCAATATCCCACACACGACACATATTATCCCAAGCTCCGCTAACGATGTAGCGACCGTTTGGCGAAAAACGTGCATCCCAAACTTCATCGGTGTGTTCTTTGTGTTCGTATTTTTTTGCCCAAGTTTTAGTGTCCCATACACAAATTGAGTGGTCACCGCTACCTGTAATGAGTTCGCTGCCATCGAAGTTAAAATCAACTGCCGTTACGTTATCGTTGTGCGACGAAATAGTATTGATTCTTTGCCCCGAAAAAGTATCCCAAATGATGGCTGTTCCATCCCAGCTTGCACTCGCAAAACTTTTGCTATCAGGGCTAAACACTAAATCACGCACATAATCTCCATGATCGATTTTCTGACGAATAATATCTCCCGTGATGGCATCCCAGAGAATAATTGTTTTATCAACGCCACCACTCACAATATATCGACCATTGGGGCTGAATCGTACCGAAACTATGTTATCAGTATGACCTTTTAGTTCAATTAATTTTTTACCAGTAGCCAATTCCCAAACTGTTAGTTGGTTTGATAAACCACCCGTTACTATTTTCTTACTATCATTGCTTACATCCATCGCCAAAATGCCGTGCGGCACTTGTATTTTCCAAACGCCTGTCAAATTTTGCTTTTGAGCGTTTAATTGCATACAACCAAATAATATGGCTACGAGCAAAAATAATCGTTGTTTTTTCATTTTTTTTCTTTTTGGATTACTGTTTTTTTTAATAATATCCGCCAACTTTTCGATTAAGAGCAATTGGCATTATGGGTAAACTTTTGGGTTCTGTTTTATCTATTTCAGAATCTGTCAATGACTCTAAAAACGTTTTTAATGCTTGGTGCTCTCGGTCTGAAAGTTTTTCTCCGTAGTGTTTTTTTATTACATCCGATAATTCGGTCAATCTGCCATCGTGCATATATGGCTGTGTGAGTAAAATATTTCGTAATGTTGGAGTTTTTATACCATCATAAAATTCATTTTTTGTATAAAATGGTGGCAAAAAACCCGAAAAAGTACCAGCAAAATGACATGAGGCACAGTTTTTCATAAAAACATTATAACCTTCCGATAAATCGACCGTAGTGTTTTTTTCTCGTACCCATTCATCAAAAACACTTTTTTTGCTTGATAATGATTTAATAAAAACCGTGAGAGCATCTTGAATTTGAAGCTGATTAATACTTTTTTGTTGATAAACTTTCTCAAATTTTTGAACATATTCTTCACTCGAAGAAAGACGTTTGATGATGGTTGGGAAATCATTGCGAAATTCATCTGGATGAGTCACAACCGAAGCGATAACCGAAGGAATGTCGACCGCTCGACCATCGTGAAAAAATGATGTATTGTAAGAAGCATTGATAAGCGTGGGCGAATTTCTCATAAGATTTGTACCTAACTGAAATCCTAAACTTGTCTGCCTGTTATCACAAAAAGCTTTTTGCGGACGATGACACGATGAGCAACTACGCTTGAAATTGGACGAAAGTGCCGTTTCATAGAAAAGTAGTTTCCCAAGAGAAATCTTTGATGTATCGGGCTTGTTTTCACTTGATAAAACTTCTTCAAAAAGTGTTGATTTCGTAATATCTATATTAGCTAAATATGCTTTTTCGATGGGTAAAACGAAGTCAATGTATAAGCTTTTCCAGTCAATTTCCCCCTTATTTAGAACTTCGTGGTAATCGTATAAAAATTTATCTATTTGCTGTTTATTTGACCAATTTTGAAGCGTATTTAAGAATCGAAGCGTTCGGATTTGGGCTTGGGCTTCTGCTTTTTTTTGCTCAAATGATTGATTAGTTTTCCAACCTGTGAGTGTGAGCAGATAGGTTGTTCGTACAGATTTAAGGTAAGCATCTACCCAATCAATTTCACTGAGTTCTTGTAAATCAAACACTAATTCCCCGAGATTTATACTCAGTTTATCAAGTTCTTGTTGAGTAATAAAACGTTCTAATTTTTGTAAAATTTGAGCATTTTCAATGAATAAATCTTCATTTTTCACAAAAAAACAAAGTATTTCGAATGATTTATAAGATTCTCTGATTTGAGAAATTGAGGTAGTTGGAATAAGTTGTTTTTGAATTTGTAGCGTAGCATCTATCAAGTATTTCTTTTGTGGAGAGTCATCTTTTCGGGTCAGAGATGCAAGTACAACAAAAGAGACCAAGCACAATGATATGACTTGATAGATTAATTTCATTTCAGGAAATACGTAGTTGCCCCATTAGAAGGCAATTTATATAGCAAGTTTAAAAAAATATTAACGGTCGCTGCACCAATTTCTCTTGAAAAAAATAGAGAATTGAATTGCTGTATATACTTTCGGAATATTAAACCTTATGGATTTATGAAGGCAAAAAAAAGTACTAAACCGAGTTTATTTAACCTTCTGGACAACAAGAATGTTTAGCACTATACGTTGAATCTATTGAATGTTTACAACATAAAGTACTTTTTAATAGACAAACGACTTATTTTTGTATCCACATTCGATATTTGATAATGAAGAAAGTAACGTTAATAATATTTTTGCTGTCCATAAATTTTTCGGTTTTTTCACAACTTGCGAGCAATAACCCTCCCGAAGAAGATTATTGGGAAACCCAACTCACACCGATGGTTGAGATTAATGATATGCTTCGCCATATTTACAGCGACCCATTCAAAGAAAACTTCATCAATGCAATTCCTGCGGGTTATCCGATGAAAAAAGAAGTCAATATCAATTCATTTTATGGTTTTCGTAATCACCCTGTGCATAAAGTTTCGTTGTTTCATCGTGGTATTGACTTGAAAGGAGCAACAGGCGAAAAAGCCATTGCAACGGGCGATGGAGATGTGATTGACGTTGGTTTTAAGGTTGATTTAGGAAATTACATCAAAATCAAACATTGCTACGGTTTTGAGTCGATTTATGGCCATTTAAATAAAATTTCGGTAAAGAAAGGCCAACATGTGAAGCGAATGCAGGTAATTGGAGAAGTAGGTGCTACGGGAACGGTAACTGGGCCGCATTTACATTATACATTGAAGAAAAATAATCAATACATCGACCCGTTTGATTTTCTGTTTATGGATTTCGAGCGAGGAAAAATTAGTATGCTGAATAAGTAATCCACAAAGTTTTTGTGGATTACCTTCTAAAAATATCATTTAAATGTTCTACTACTTGTCTTTTCGGCAGTTGGAAAGTCTTGCGGAATCGGCAATGTAACTTTACCAGTAGCGGCCCACTCCGAGCCTCTAAGCAAACAAGTGATAAAGCCTACACATTCGACAGAGTAATCAATATGCCCCATTGGTGTGTGGAAAATCCTACCTTTTCCGTAGTTAAGTGTGAGTAACATTGGTTCATGACGCTCAGTTCCTCTCTTATCTTTTGCCGAAAACGCAGTTGCCAATACTTCCATATTCTCGGCTGGTCCTCTGAGTCGGTCATACAATTCATCTTTGGCGTGTAGCCATTTTGTTGGCATTCCTTTCGTAATCGGATGCTCCGAATTTCTGATTTCAATCACATACTCATGCTCTGGCCCGTGCGAACCCGCTTTACCTGCGGAATTATCACGTATAATTTGTCCTTCGTTGTTATAATACACATAAGGGCCATCTTTTTCGGTACGATCGCCCCAGCCACCCAAACCAATCATTTTATTGTAGTCAGGCCATTGTGGAAACGAATTATCTGCGGCATGAATTACTACCAATCCTCCGCCTTTTTTCATGTATTTCTCAAAATTCTTTTGCGTTTCTTCAGGCCACGGAGCAGCGTTCCAACCAAAATTACAAATTACTAAATCATATTTTGAAAAATCTGGTTTGAAATCAGGGTCTATTTGCGATTTTTTCATTGCTTCGGTTTCGCCAAGTCCTTCAATTGGGAATTTCTTTATAAATTCTTCCCCCAACCATGTATATTTTGTTCGTTGCACATCTACTTTAAATTTACCTGTTTCTTCCAAATAATTCTTCATCATGAAGGTTATTTTGGGCCATTGAACATGGTTATTTTGCCCATCAACAATGAGGGTTCGAATGATTGATTTCTTCTTTTGTGCCAACGTAGTAAAAGTGAATGAAAGAAAAAGAAATGAAAGGAAGATAGTTATTTTGTTCATAGAAAGGGTTGTCTTTATCTGAGAGCAAATTAGCATAAAGTTCTATGAAACACAAACGTTGGGCGTGTAAAATCTAAGACTATTGAATAATGGCAGCGTTGATAACTTCGTGGATACGTTTACGAATCTTCAAAGTATTGATTTTATTATTGGCCGAACTTTGATAAACTCGGTTTGAAAGAAAAATAAAAATTAAATCTCGCTCAGGGTCAACCCACACGGCTGTGCCTGTAAAGCCCGTATGACCAAAAGTTTTGGGCGAGGCATCAATCGCAATTACGGGTTTATCATCTCCTGCTTCGGGTTTGTCCCAGCCGAGTCCTCGGTGACTGCGTTGTGTATAATTTCGGGCAAAATGTGGAACGGTTGTAGGAAACAAAATCTGACGACCGCCATAATAACCTTTCTGCAAATTCATCTGATAAAGTTTCACTAAATCGCTCACATTACTGAAAAGTCCCGCATGGCCAGCCACTCCACCAAGCAAAGCGGCGTTTGGGTCGTGCACGGTTCCTTGAATCTGTGAGGCTCGAAAAAGTGCATCGTTTTCGGTTGGAGCAATATTATTTTTGGCAAATTTTGTATTCGGATTATAAAGCGTTGATGTCATTCCGAGGGGTTCGTAAATATTCTGTTCCACAAATTCATCGAGTGGCTGATTCGTGATTCTCTCAACCATTTTTTGAAGAATAACCAAACCTAAATCGCTATAAGTAAACCTATATCCACCCAATCTATCATAGACATTGA
Source organism: Emticicia sp. W12TSBA100-4 (assembly GCF_040253585.1). Lineage (NCBI taxonomy): Bacteria > Pseudomonadati > Bacteroidota > Cytophagia > Cytophagales > Leadbetterellaceae > Emticicia > Emticicia sp. W12TSBA100-4. The sequence continues at coordinate 28,288 of NZ_JBELAU010000018.1, read as the reverse complement.
TAAGTTTTGATTGCTGCACCCAACGCCAAACTGAATCTCGGATGGTGGGCGTAATATACAGATTATCAGATACTTGCAGATTTACACTATCTTTTGCGAAACGATAATAATCACTTTTAAAAGTTCCTCCCGACTTGGTTTTCTCCCAAAACGGAATGAACGCCACCAAACCAGCTTGGTGCATCAGAATATCCGAAACCAACATATTTTCTTTGTTAGTTCCACGCATTTCGGGTAGGTAGGTTGAGGCTTTTTCATTCAAATCAATCGCACCTCTTTCGTTTAAAAGCATAACCGCTTGTAATGTTGCCGAAACTTTGGTCATTGATGCAATGTCATAAAGTGTCTGGTCGTTTACTGGCTCATAAATATCATAACGAAGTGTACCAAAATTTCGATTATAAACTACTTTTCCATTACGAGCTACCAAAACCTGACATCCAGGAAAAGCCCGATTACTGATGCCTTGCTGCACAATCTGTTCAATTTCATTGAGTTTTTTTTCGTTCATGCCTACGCTCTCGGGAGTTCCGAAAGATACCCTTCCGATGCGTTCGGTTTGCACGCCATTTCCTACTTTCTGCTCGTAAGTGACCGTCACTGGCAATTTCCCTTTGGCTGGCAATGCACCAAATAAAATCTGTGGCACAACTCGCTGTGAAGCAATTTCATCTTCATAGCCACAAACTAAATTTGGCACGCCATCGTATAATTTCATGCCGTATGGATTCCCAAAACCTACTACAACCACTTTGGTTTTTTGTCGAAGTTGATTTATAAACGAAATCGTTGCTGGCGAAACGCCGTAGTTTCTATCACCTCGGCTGTTCATATCATGCACGCTTACCACTACTACTTTATACTTAGAAGCCTCTTCTAAAACCCACGCTACATCTTTATCAGCCGCAGGTTTAAAAGGTACAGCAAAATGCCTAAAATTGGCATATTGACTCAGCATTTTCTGAAACTCATTACCCGATTCGGCACTGATAGCCACCGATGCAAAACTCGTAGTATCAATATTCACAAAAGGCAATAAATTATCTTGATTTTTGATGATTGTTACGGCCTGCTCAAACAATTCAGCTTTTAAGTCAGTGGCTTTTTTGTTGTTTAAATCACTGCCCAAACCAGCCATTTCGATTGGTTTATAATTATTCAAACCCGCCCAAAATTTCGACTTTAAGATTTTCTTTACACGAGCCTCCAGTTCTGCTATCGGAATTTGTCCACTTTCTACTGCCGCTTTGATTCTGTTAAATGCCGCAGGAAGGTTCCCCGATTGCAATAAAATGTCATTTCCTGCCAAAAAGGCCAATAATTCTGGTTCGCCTGCTTGTAAACCTGCCGTAATTCCCCGCATATTGAGGGCATCAGTAATGGCAATTCCTTCAAAACCCATTTTCTCTTTGATGGTTTCGGTCACAATTTTGCGAGAAATTGAGGTTGGCGTATTGGTGCGAGGCTCAAGAGCTGGCACAAATAAATGCCCAGTCATGACCATAGCCACACTGTCGGCAATAAGTTTTCGGAAAGGGTAAAGCTCTACTTCGTTCAATCTATCAATCGAATGACTCACCCAAGGAAGCGTTCGGTGAGAGTCTTGGTCGGTATCGCCATGCCCTGGAAAATGTTTGGCACTTCCCATGACATTGTATTTTTTCATTCCTTTGATATACATCGCACCTTTTTCGGCAACATTATACTGAGATTCACCAAACGAACGATAATTGATAATCGGGTTTTTGGGGTTGGTATTGACATCGACCGAAGGAGCAAAGTTTACGTGAATGCCCAGACGCTTGCATTGACGGCCGACTTCTTCACCAAATTTTTCGACATAATTATTATCTTGAATAGCACCGAGCGTTATTTGTTTCGGAAACTCAATGACACTATCGAGCCGCATACCCAAACCCCACTCAGCATCCATACCGATCATGAGCGGGATACGGGAAATTTGTTGATAACGATTCGTCAAACGTGCTTGGCGATACGGCCCTCCCTGAAAGAAAATCAGACCACCAAGATGATACGTTGCAATATTATTTTCTACTTGTTGGTAGTAAGTTTCGGTACGATTCGAGAAAGTAGCAATCATAAATAATTGTCCAACTTTCTCCTCCAATGTCATGGTTGAAAGTAAACTATCAGCCCAGCGTTCTTGACGAGCGAGATAATCGGGCGGAGTTTTTTGGGGTAAAATAAACGAAGTCAGTAAACCAAAAAAGCTACAAATAATAGCCAGCAAAAGTATTTTTCTGTTTTTAAAAAGCACGGAAGTAAGTTTATGTTTTGGGGGTATAACGAACAAAAAAGCCACAGATTATTACAAAAGTAAATAATCTGTGGCTTAAAATGAAAATTTTATCCGAACTAAGCAGGCAATGTTTTTAAGTCTTCCTTGATTGCTTAATAAATATCCCCACGCTTTTTGACTTGTACAATAGTGATAGTAATAATTTCCTGTTCGATTGTGTAAATAATTCTATAATCCCCCACTCTGATTCTATAACACTGCTTAATTGATGTTCTATCGCTCTTAAATCCTGAAAGCTTTTTATAGCCCGCAGGAAAAGGATTTTCTGCTAAATCGTCTATGGCTTTTTCAGCATGAATTTTCGAAAACGTTGACAGTTTCTCCAGCTCTTTTTGAGCTTTTTTGTGAACAACTATTTTGTACCCCATATTTAATCATGTTTTTTATACAAATTAGCCTTCACTTCTTCCCAAGGGATAGTATCATCGTCATCTCTTGCCATAGCTTCTTGTGTATCCATCAAGTCTTCGATGTATTCTCTAACCTCCTTGTTTTTCAAGCTAATAATAATATCCGTAGGTTTTCCTTTTGCATCAGTTATATATCTTACGTGCTTTTTAAGAGTTGTTGCTGTCATGTTTATAGCTAAATTTATACTGCAATAATAGCAAGAAATATTGAATTTTTGAGAAATATTGAGGAATAAAAAAGCCATAAATCGCTCTTTTAAAGCAATTTATGGCATAAAAAATACTTTTAAAATCTCTTTCTTAATCAATCTCAATGACCACACCTTTCGACATCGGGTGAGCTACGCAAGTAAGAATCAAGCCTCTTTTGAGTTCTTTTTCGGTCAGACCATCTTCTTCATCGAGTTTTACTTTTCCTTCCGTACAAGTACCCATACAGGCCGTGCACATACCCGCTTGGCAAGAATACGGCAAATCAATATCCAAGTCTAAAGCCGCTTCCAAAATCGTTTGGTGCGGTTGCACTTCAAACTCATATTCATCGCCGTTGTATTTCACTTTTACGGTCTGAGTTTGTAGCGATTCGTCGGTTTCTTGAGGTTCGTCTTCAACCATCGGAGCATGGAAATTTTCACGGTGGATACGGTCTTTCGATACATTATAAATACCCAAACCAGCAATTACGTCTTCCATCATACCAACAGGCCCGCAGAGATAAAAATTATCTTTTGAGAAATCAGTATCCGCCTCTTTCATGATTCTGATAGCTGCTCCTTGATTGATTCGACCGCATTTTCCCACCCAAACACTTGATGGACGGCTCAACAAATGATGCACAACCAAGCGTGAACCATACTGAGCTTCGAGTTCTTCGAGTTTGCTTTTAAAGATAATAGTTTCTTCGCTACGATTTCCGTAAATGATAGTTACACGAGAATTTGACTCCATTTTCAGCACCGACTTTGTGATTGACATCATCGGTGTAATACCACTTCCTGCTGCAAAAAGCACTAAGTGACGAGTTTTATCGGCATCTGGCTCTACGAAGAAATTACCCAGTGGCTCAAGCACTTCTAAGAAATCGCCTACTTTTACGTTATCGTTGAGGTAATTAGAAACCAAACCACCCTCTACTCGCTTCACGGTTACTCCAATGGCAGTATCGCTATGTGGTGAAGTGGACATCGAATAACTACGACGTACTTTCTTACCACCTTCGCCCGCTGGTACAATAATCGTAATAAACTGCCCTGCTTTATACTTGATTTGCTCGCTTAATGGATGCCAAAAATAAATGGTTACGCTATCAGCCGTTTCTTGTACGACTTCTTTTACTTGTAGGAAATATGTTTTTAACGACATTTTTATTGGTTTATTTAGACCTTCGGTCTATTACTGACTAATTACTATCTTCTTAACTGCTTCTTGCTGCGAAGTGTTTATTTTGAGCAGATACTGGCCGCTCGTTAGGTTTCTAATATCAAATTTCTCCTGTTGATTTCCACCTACTGATTTTAGTTTTCGTTGCTCAATCACTCGACCTCGACTATCTAAAATCGTTATGCTGATTTGCTTGTTTGGTTCGGTATCAAACGACACACTCAATTGCTCGCTTACAGGATTCGGGTAAATACTTACCTCAGCACCTTTCGGAGCTTCATTGGCCAAAATTGGACTAACTTTCACTTCAGTTTGAGCATTTCCTTGGCAATTATTGGCATCAGTTACTTTTACGCTATACGTACCCGAAGCACTCACCGAAATATTCAAAATACTCGGATTCTGCACCGTCGAAGCAAAACTATTTGGCCCAGTCCATTCGTATTTCAGCGGAGCGGTTCCTGTGCTCGAAGCACTGCTCAGTCTCAACAATTCACCTTCAAAATATGGACCAGTATTACTGGCTGTAACCACCAATTTAACTGCTTGAATCAAAATCGAATTTGAAACCGCACTTTCTTTACAACCCGAAATCGCACAGGTCGCAGTATAAGTTGTATTACCAACTGGCGAAACCGCAATAGAAGAACTGGTTAAACCATTCGACCATTTCAATAAACCATCTTTGCAACTACTCGAAGTCAAGGTTACTCTTTCGTTTCCACCTGCACAAACAGATAATTTATCAGATGCTATTATCGGAACACCCGTATCTCCCACCGTAATTTCAACGGTATTCACACTTTCAATGACGGGCGAGGTAGAAACTACCTTTATTTTGTAAGTTCCTTTCTCTAAATCTTGTGTAGTTTTTACATTCACCGTTCTGCGAGTATCATTTCCTAACTCAATCGCTTTATCAAAATTCCCAGTTTTGTCAGAAAGTAACACTCTAAATCTATTATCGAGATTAAAACTACCGTCAGCAGTAGTAAATGTAATAGAAAAACTTTGTCCCGCACAAAAACTATTTGGACTTGGCGAAGCAACTGTAATACTCGGTGGCACCTCTAAGCCAATCTTACCAGTTTCAGTAAAATAATTGGTGTATAAATCTACTGAGCCACCACGGCCATCTTCCAATTCTTTATTACAGCCATAAAGCACAATTACGCCACCCGTTTTTGGATGAAGCATTAAACGATAATCACTAAAAAAAGTATAATCTTTTATCGCCACGCCATCTTCGCCAAACTTTGGATTTCCATTTGAATCAAAGTGCTGAACCGTTAGGTCATAGCCAATATTTTTAGGAAATAACCACAACGTATAAACTCCGTCTTTTCCATCCGAAATGAGCTTATTTGGCAGAAAATAAGATTTATCAGAACGTGGTGTAAAGACATCTTTTTTCCAAATGATACTTCCACTGGCATTGATTTTTGCCATCTGAAAAGGTCTTGATTTATCGCCTGTTTCAATCCAAGTGGCCAATCCACCACCATCACTCGTTGGTACAATCTGCACATCAAAAGTTGAGTTTGAACCTAAATTCACGCCGCTACTTCCCCATAAATTCTTTCCATCCTTATTTATTTTATGCACAAATACGGTTCTCCTATCCGATGCCGTAAGTGTTCTACCAACGATTGCATTACCTTCTGCATCAACTTTAAATAAATCAATGCGAGTATTTCCCGAAAATGGGTTTGGTAAAGCAGAGGTTAGCGGAATTATTGCCTTATTAGTCGCATCAAACAACTGGAACGAATAATCGGTGCTTGGGTCTTTTATTAGGGCAATAAATTTGCTGTTTTTCTCATCGTACAAAACCTTCGTTTCTAATCCTTTCGCTTCAAACAATTTTACTTCATTTTCAACAACTTTCCCTGCATAATTCAGCTTTTTTGTAAAAACTACATTATTATTAGTCGAGCGATTGAAAACATTGAAAGTTATCAACAATTTATCATTTTTTAGGTCATTCAATTCCAAAACACCATCGTTGGCATCATCACTTGTGAGTTCTTGGTCAGTCACCTTCACACCATCGGCCGCCCATTGAGCTTTTCCCTCACTCGAAACATACTGAGCATATAAATTTCTGCGGTCGGTTCTACTTACATCAATACATCTATGCCACAAAATATACGCACCACCTTTGCCATCGGGTTTTATTAATTTGGGAGTATATATAAATGTGCTTTTATCTAAGATTCTGCCTATGCGTAAGCCATCTTTTGTCCATTGAGGTGTGCCTTTAGCATCAAGCTTTTGGGCATATAAATCAATCAGATTACTTCTATAATCAGCCCACACGTAAAAGCTATTTCCGTCATCGTCAATAGAATAAAGTACAGCATACTGAAAGTCAGGTGCTGCACTCACCATTGAAGGAGTGGTTTCGTTAGATTTCCATTGAGCGAAGCTCTTAGGTAGCATAAATGTTAACAGCAAAAAGGTAATAATGTATTTCATGATTTTTGGTGGGTCTAACTGGGTATGTTTATAAATGTAGCTGTGAAGATGCTTAATACTGCTACAAATTTACGTTCTTATCTTCATATCAACTAATTACGCATAAAATAATTCGTAAGTTATTGTTTTTATTAAAAGAAATTTATAATTTTGCAGCCCCAAAATACCACCCTCGTAGCGTAGCCCGTTTGTTCGAGGGAGAATTTAAGTTAGGGAGAAACGCTAATTCCGAAGCGAATCAAGTGTTGTTTCAGCACCCCATAACTTCGTGGAAAAAGTCATCGAAAGGTAGTCGTAGCAGTTGGGAGTGAAAGCTAAAAATAGATGACAAATGCTTTTTTCAAACCGTTTGGGAAGCCAAGCGTATCGAACATTTAAAATAAACAAAACAGTGAAGCATTTAAGTTACAAAACGATTTCAGCTAACAGCGAAACCGTTAATAAAGAATGGGTAGTTATTGATGCTACCGACAAAGTATTGGGCCGCTTGTGTAGCCAGATTGCGAATATTATTCGTGGTAAAAACAAAACAAACTTTACTCCTCACGTTGACTGTGGCGATAACGTAATTGTTATCAATGCAGAAAAAATACGTTTGACAGGAAAGAAAATGACTGATAAAGTTTATATCCGTCATACAGGACACCCAGGTGGACAACGTTTTGCTACTCCACGTGAGTTAATGGCAAAAGATGGTCGTCGTGTGGTAGAAATGGCCGTAAAAGGTATGCTACCAAAGGGCATTTTAGGTCGTCGTCTATATACAAACTTGTATGTTTACGCTGGTTCTGAACACCCACACGCAGCTCAAACACCAAAAACTATTGAATTATAATTTGGTGATTTGTTATTAGTTACTGGTTATTAGTTGTGAGTAAGTCGTTTGACCAATTTCCCAATAACCAACTTACTGATAGCCAAAACAATTTCTTTATTTATTCAGAATATTTTCAAATTTCTATATACAAATGCAAGTTATCAACGCAGTAGGTAGAAGAAAAACAGCTGTAGCCCGTATCTACATGAAAGCGGGAAATGGTGAAGTTTCTATCAATGGAAAAGGTTTGAAGGAATATTTCCCTTCAGAAATTCTCCAAATTATCTTGAACCAACCATTTGCTACAACAAGCACGGCTGGTCAGTATGATTTAAAAGTAAACGTAAACGGTGGTGGAATTGCTGGACAAGCGGAAGCTGTTCGTATGGCAGTTTCTCGTGCTTTGTGTGAAGCAAATGCAGAAAACCGTCCAGCGTTGAAAAAAGAAGGTTTCTTAACTCGTGATGCACGTATGGTTGAACGTAAAAAACCAGGTCGTCGTAAAGCACGTAAGAGATTCCAATTCTCGAAACGTTAATATTATTTACGAATTACGAGGTACAAACTACGAATTTTTCTATTTGTACTTCGCAGTTTTTATATGAAGCTCATTACTCTTTATTCGTAAATCGTAATTCTTCATTCGTAAATCTATTTTATAGTCCAGACAGCACTTAATCGTGTCCGGTGTGCTGTGCTGCGTAGTTTAATTTATTATTTACATCTTACTAATTAGTCAAATGGCACAATTAGAGTACAAAGAATTATTGGATGCAGGTGTACACTTCGGTCACCTTACCCGTAAATGGGACCCAAAAATGGCACCGTATATCTTCATGGAGAAAAACGGTATCCACATCATCGACCTTAACAAAACTCTTGCTTGTTTAGAAGACGCTCAAGAAGTTGTAAAAGGAATCGTTCGTTCTGGACGCAAAATCATGTTCGTAGCTACGAAGAAACAAGCTCAAGAAATCGTTGCTGAAGAAGCACGTCGCTTAAAAATGCCTTACGTAACTGAGCGTTGGTTAGGTGGTATGCTTACAAACTTTGCAACAATCAAGAAATCTTTGAAGAAATTGCAAAATGTAGAGCGTATGTTGAAAGACGAAGCTACTGCTAAAAATATCGCAAAACGTGAGCGTTTAATGCTTGACCGTGAGCGTATCAAACTTGACAGATTGTTGGGTGGTGTAGCTGACTTATCAAGACTTCCTGCTGCTTTGTTTGTTGTTGACGTTAAGCGTGAACACCTTGCAGTTTCAGAAGCTCACCGTTTGGGTATTCCAGTAATTGCAATCTGCGATACTAACTCAAACCCTGAAGCAGTTGAGTATCCAATCCCAGGAAACGATGATGCTTACAAATCAGTAGCCTTGATTACTTTGGCTATCGGTAAGGCTATCGAAGAAGGTATCATGGAGCGTAAAGTTGACAAAGACAACGCTGCATTACAAGATGAAGAAGATGCAAAACGTGCAGTTGACGAAGCAAGAGCTATTGTTTCACCTGAAGCAGTAGTAGCAGAAGAAACTCCTGCCGTAGCAGACGAAGAAACAGAAGCTTAATATAAGGCTAATGATATAATTCAGATAGAATAGCCCGAAGCGAAAGTTTTGGGCTGTTCTGTTTCAAAAGATAAAGTATTAATACAAACTTAATAAAAACATAAAATGAATATCACAGCAGCAGATGTAAACAAACTCCGTCAGATGACAGGAGCGGGTATGATGGACTGTAAAAAAGCTTTGACAGAAGCAGAAGGAGATTTCGACAAAGCGGTAGAGGTTCTTCGTAAAGCTGGACAAAAAGTAGCAGCAAAACGTGCTGACAACGAAACAAATGAAGGATTAGTATTGATTAGCGATAACGGTAAAAATGCTACAATCTTAGCATTAGCTTGCGAAACTGAGCCAGTTTCTAAAGTTGATTCATTCCGTGAGTTAGCAGCTGATGTTTTAAAAACAGGCGTAGAAAATAACGCAAAAGATAAAGAAACTTTATTGGCTACTAAAATGGCTGATGGCCGCACTGTTGAAGAGGCTATCATCGAATTAGTGGGTAAAATCGGTGAGAAAATCGTTGTAACTGATTACCAATTTGTAGAAGCTGAGCAAGTTGTATCATACAGCCACTCAACTGGTAAATTAGGTGTATTAGTTGCTTTTGATAATATTCAAGGAACTGACGTAACTGAGGTTGGTAAAGACGTAGCGATGCAAATTGCAGCGATGAAGCCAGTAGGTCTTGACAAAGACGATGTTGACCCAGCCATCGTTCAAAAAGAAATCGAAATCGGTATGGAAGTTGCTCGCCAAGAAGGTAAAGCAGAAGCCATGTTGGAGAAAATTGCCATGGGTAAATTAGGTAAATTCTACAAAGAAAATACTTTATTGAACCAAGTTTTCGTAAAAGATAATAACTTGACAATCGCTCAATTATTAGAATCAACTTTGAAAGGCTTGAAAATCACAGCTTTTAAAAGAGTTCAAATCTAATAGTACACGGACGATTAAGTTTAAGGAAGTCTTCGGACTGGGTGTCCCCCTTTAGCGAAGACTTCCTTTTTTGTTTAGCCTTTATTTTCGCTTTAGACCTCTCTCAGCTTCGACCTTAAAGCAAACGATAAACCCACCGAAAAACCTACGGTTTGATTTCTTACGGGTAATTGTACCAAAGGCAAATTTAGTACACGAGAGAAACCATGTTGATAACGCCCTTCCATGAAAAACTTACCATTTTTAAATGGAATTTCGTAACCCAACGCTCCTACTCCACTCAATTCGGCATCTTTGAAAAGCCCAGTGCCAAGCCCCGTACGAATCGGAAAAATATTTAGTACACGAATCACGGTTCTTGAATCAAACAAATACCCAACTGATGGCCCCAATAAAATATAGGTGTGTCCATGATTTGAGTCTCCAAGTTTGAATTTTGCCAAAATTGGTACTTCTAAATGGTTATTTTTCAGAGCAATTCGTCCACCAATCGGAATATTGATTCCAAATAAATTTTCGCCTCCACCCACATTAAAAGATTCATTTATCGCAAAACCTTTCTGAGTAAAAGCCAATTCGGGTTGAATCGAAATTCGTTCAGAAATTGGCAATTCGACAAAAATGGCACCCGATGGAGCTGGTAAAAGTTTAAAATCGGGTATAATATTTTCAATCAATTTGAATTTTGTCATGGTTGAGCCCGTAACGCCTCCACGCACACCAACAAAAATCTGGGCAAAACTCAAGTTTGCCAACAACACAAATACAAGTGTTTTGAACATAGTTCTCATTTTAGTAATCAGTTTTAATTAAATTTGTAAAAAAATGAGTAATATTCTCGAATAGGCGATTTGGTTAAATTAATTTGACAAAAGAATGTGAAATTGAAAAGCTTTATTCTCATGTCTCTTGTCACACTTCTCATATCTTTCTTTAAGATGCCATTAAGACGTCGAGCGTTGCACTTTTACTGTTAATGAAAAGTAAATGAATTTACCCGAAAATTTTGTAGCCCAAATGCAGCACATCCTTGGTGCTGAATATTCGACTTTTGCCGAAAGTCTCGAACAAGAAACGCCAACAGCTATTAGACTGAATCCTCGTAAAAAGGTATCGGCCGATGCTCTATTGGGAGAAAACTTGGAGACCGTAAAATGGAATGCAGATGGGCGATATTTACCACAGCGTCCTGTTTTTACACTCGACCCTGCATTTCATGCGGGGGCATATTACGTGCAGGAAGCCTCTTCAATGTTTGTAGCCGAAGCAGCAAAACAAACACTCGATTTTGAAAAACCAGTCAGAGTGATGGATTTATGTGCTGCTCCTGGTGGAAAAACTACTCTTTTGGCTTCGTTGCTCAACGAAAAAAGTCTTTTAGTTGCCAATGAAGTGATTAAAAGTAGAGTTGCACCATTGAAAGAAAACCTCGAAAAGTGGGGTTTTCCGAACTATATCGTGAGCAACCACGACCCCGAAGATATGATTGACTTGGAAGGCTTTTTTGATTTAGTTCTGACCGATGCTCCTTGTTCGGGCGAAGGGCTTTTCAGAAAAGACCCTAAAGCACGCAACGAGTGGTCGGTTGATAGTGTACAACTTTGCTCGGCTCGCCAAAAGCGTATTTTGCAAGCAGCGGCAATGTTGGTTGCTCCAAATGGTTATTTGTGCTACTCGACCTGCACATATAATGAAAAAGAAAATCAAGAAAATGCTTTATGGCTTACGCAAATCGCTGATTTTGAAGAAGTTAAACTAACTATTCCTACCGAGTGGAATATTACTGAGAAAAATTTTGGTTATCAGTTTTATCCGCATAAAACCAAAGGTGAGGGTTTTTATTTGGCTATTTTCCGCAAAACACAAGGCTCAAGAGCCGAAGTAAGAGGAAAAGTAAAGTTCAACCGTGTACCACAGAAAAAAGTTGAATTATTGAAAAAATGGCTGGCAAACCCTGAAAATTTCGATTTTTATGAAAAGCCAGAAGGAGCAATCGTAGCGATTCCGACCAATTTATCTAACGAATATTCGACAATTTTGAGGGTTTTACAAAAACGTTCGTCGGGCTTCGAGATTGGACAATTCAAAGGCGAAGATTTTATTCCGAGCCATGATTTAGCGTTGAGTTCGGTCATTTCTCCCAATTTGCCTTTCGTTGATTTATCGAAAGAAGATGCTCTAAAGTTTCTAAAAAAAGAACAGATTTTGATCGAAAATGCACCAAATGGTTGGCTTCTGGCTCGATACGAAGGCCTAAACCTTGGTTTTATGAAAGTCATTGGCAATAGAATGAATAATTATTTACCGAAAGAATGGCGAATTCGGATGGATATTCCTGAATGATTTTTTACCACGGAGGCACGGATTACACAAAGTTTCACAGAGTTTATCTCAGTGTAAATCTATGTAATTCGTGCCTCCGTGGTTATTTAATATTTGTCGGAAAAACTTTATTCAAAATAGCTTTGTTTGAAATAGATAGAATCATCAAACAAAAAGCTAATGTTCAATAATTTCGTCTATCAAAATCCAGTAAAAATACTTTTTGGCAAAGGTCAGATTGCTCAATTAAGTAAACAAATTCCTGCCGATGCAAAGATTTTGCTTACTTATGGCGGTGGCAGTATTTTCCAAAATGGGGTTTACGAACAAGTAAAAAAAGCCCTCGAAGGTAGAAATATCGTAGAATTTGGCGGAATCGAAGCCAATCCTACTTACGAAACACTCATGCAAGCCGTCGAACTGGGGCGTAAAGAAGAAATAACTTTCTTATTAGCCGTTGGCGGTGGCTCGGTACTTGACGGTACTAAGTTTATTGCCGCAGCCATTCCATTTGATAGTGACGATGCTTGGCAAATTGTAACGGGACAAGCAAAATATAAGACAGCTATTCCGTTGGGGTCGGTGCTGACTTTGCCTGCTACGGGTTCAGAAATGAATTATTATGCAGTAATCAGCAAGAAATCTACTCACGAAAAGAAAGGAATGGGCGGACCATTGGTTTACCCAAAGTTTTCGATTCTTGACCCTGAAACTACGTATTCATTACCACCACGCCAAATTGCCAATGGCATTGCCGATGCCTTTACGCACGTCATGGAACAGTATATGACTTACCCAGTTGATGCTCAAATTCAAGATCGTTTTGCCGAATCGGTCATTCAGACGTTGATTGAGGTTGCACCAAAAACGCTCGAAAATCCGACTGACTATGAAGCTCGTGCCAATTTTATGTGGGCAGCCACGGTGGCTCTCAATGGTTGGATTGGTTTGGGCGTGCCACAAGATTGGGCAACCCACCAAATTGGGCATGAACTCACCGCTTTTCATGGTGTTGACCACGCCCGAACGCTGGCAGTTGTGTTGCCCCATTTATTGCAGTACAAAAAAGCAGATAAACGAGCAAAACTGATTCAATATGCCAAAAGAGTTTGGAATTTGAGCGGAACCGATGACGAATTGGTGACTGGAGCAATTCAGAAAACTGGCGAATTTTATGAATCGTTAGGTTTGCCAATCAAAGCCAGTGAATATGGTGTAAACGAAGAAACGATTGGCAAAATAAAGCAACGTTTTGAAGAAAGAGGCGTAAATTTTGGTGAAAAATCTGATATTACTCCTGCGGTTGTAGCCGAGATTTTGGAAATGAGTATTGCGTAAAACGATTTACGAAAGTAGAATTACGAAAATATACGAATATCTCGTGTGATTATGAAAAAACGTGGCATATTTTTAAAAATGTGCCACGTTTTTTTGATTATTTCTTCATTTTCGCAAGCGTTTCTTCAAACTTGGTCGTATCAGCTTTCCATAATTTTGCTGTTTCTATTACATCGGTTTGCCATTTAATAGCTTCTTCTTTCTGCCCTAACTTGAAAAGTAATTGGGCGTAGGTATCCATCATATAAGGGTTTTTCTTTCGTGAAGCATCCATTGACAACACTTCGTTGATTTCTAAAGCTCTTTTCGACCATTTCAAGGCTTTATTCAAGTTATTAAAATCATTTGAAAACTCAAAATATCTGTAAGAAATATTATTAAGTTCATCGGCATATTTCTGATAAAATGAACTATAAGATTCTGAAATAAGTGTGTCTTTTTTTGTACTTGCAAGGTATTTACTTCGAGCAATGCTATCTCTTTTCAACAGAGTATCAAGGCTTGAAGTCATCAAAGTATAGTTTGCAAATGTTTCTGCAGTACTCAGAAACTTCAATGTATCTTTCACTTCTTTATAAAATCTAAGTATTGTTGTTTGATAAAAAAAACTTCCTTTTTCCCAGTCTTTTCCATGACCATTAGAAACAAAAGTAGCCAAACGACCAGCTAAAGTGCTATTTCTTTCAGTAACCGCTTTTCTAAATGTAGCACCACTAATCCTACTATTTATTATAACTCGTTGATTAAGTGGTAAAATTCTGAATAAACTATCTGTCATTTTTTCAGGTAAAACTGCATATAAAACCTTTCTTACTTTACTATCAATCGGAGAAGCTGTATTTATCAAAAGTTTTACATTTTCAATCGTTGATAATTCTCCGATTGTATGCAAGTTGATATACTCTTCTGTGATGCTCTCCACTTCATGTTCGACCGAAATTTTATATTCGATATACTTTTTTAAAAAATTTTTATCTCTATTGCCGCTTTTATATTTGGTTTCTAAGTCTTGTCTTACAGGGTCTTTTGCATTTGTAATAGCACTGTTTGCAAGTCCTAAATATTTATTTTCATCAGAATAGCTCTCCCACTCTAAACCTATTAAATCGGCATTGGTATCTAAAAAAATCGAACTTGGAAGAACTTTAAATGTAGTTTTCTTTACTAATTCCTTATAAATTCTTGAGTTCATTTCTATCTCAATAGAAATGAAGTTTTGGGCATATTTTTCTCTCAATTTTGTACTACTCAAACCCTTTCGGGCAACATCATTACACTGATTACAACTTTCAGATTTGGTCTGTACGAAAATCAATTTATTGCGTGTTTGGGCGGCAGTAAACAAGGTTGGTAAATCATCAAAACTTTCAAATTTTACTTGCGAGAAGGTTATTTGGGAAATAAATAATAGCCATACGAAGAAATAGCGGAATGTCATGGTGTGAATATAATTGTTTGTAAATATTGGATTTCGCCACAATTATACTGATAAATGATTAATTTCAATGAAAAACGTAAAGAAATGTGATGTTTGGAAAATAAAAAAAAACGTGGCACATTCATGAGATGTACCACGTTCGCTTTCTAAAATCTATAATCTTACTGCACCTTCGCAAAATCGGCAGTTAATTTGTTCATTTCGGTGTCTGAAACTTCGCCCGAAGTTACCACTAATCTAAAACGAAAAGTGGTTGATTGATTCGGAGCAAGTTTGAAATTCAAGACATCTTTTCCATTAGAAAATGCCTTTTGTCCAAGCGGATTTGCCGAGAAAAGGCCATATCCACGAGAGTGCCAATAGGTTGGATACCCAACATTTTTTGGGTGGTCGATAATAGCAACCGAGATTTTTTCTTCACCGATTTTACCACGAAGATTTACCCAGTCCGAGCGTTTTGCCCAAGTATCTTCTCCTTCGATTCCCTCTTTATTGCGGTAGCTTCCTGTAATTCCTGTATTATCCAACGACGGCACGCTGGTAGCAACCCCACTTGCATCGGTAAAGATTTCTGCTTTGGTAGATGGATGTTCCAATTGGCGAGCTAAACGAATCGCAAAAGTACCGTCTTTCACATCTTTAAATAAAACTTCTTTATCGACAGCCGTTAATGTCGTAATTCTATCCGTAACACGCTGTTTATCAGTTCCTTGAAAAACATAAGTTGTTGTTTCTTTCAACATCACTTTTCCATCTTTATCGAGCCAATCGGCCGTTACGACCAACGATCCTTTATCTTTACCCGATTTTACAGACTTAATTCCTGTATGCACGATTGTACCATAAACACCCTTCGGATTTGGCGGTGTGTTTGAATTATTCCAGAAATCATGACCGTTTACGTCTTCGTAGTTAAACCATACGCCTACGTGGTGCGGATGGTCAACACGCTCGCCTGGGCGTGGGTCCATTGGCCAGCCACGAGTGATAAGTGTACCTTCCGATGTACGAACTGGATATAAAACGGCTTTCTTTAGTTTGTCGGGGCCTGGATAGATATAAGAAGTAAAAGCCTTACCATCGACGAGTACATCCACTTTTTTATTGGCATCATCACGAACAATTTTCACAGGCTTTGTTTGTCCGAAAAGAGCAGCAGGAACAAGTGAAAAAAGTAAAAATATTCTTTTCATGAGTTTTTTAAATTGGATAGAGTAAATTAATATAGCAAAGTAAGCACTCTTTTTCAATCTTAACTACCGAAATATTTGCTTTTTCTTATATTTTTTTGACTTTAAATTAGTTCAACAAGGAAATTACAGACTAAAAATTGTGTTAATAACGAAACATCAACCCTACTACGAGTGCATTTTCGTTATCAATTTCGGCGGTAGTACGGCGGCGGCGGAAAATATAACGATAGCCCAACTCCGACTCTAAATGTTTTGTAAAATTATGATTGAACGTAAATCCAATCTGATTCTGCTCATATTTTTTTGTAGAGTTTGGGGGAGCTCCGAACAAAAATTCTTGCATAAAAACCAAACTATTAGTTTCGGAAAGAGGCTGACGAAGCTGCAAACGCTGACGAAAACGTCCAGCCGTACGGTCAACGAAGCTTCGATACTCATATTGGGTTCGCCACTGAAAAGTAGCTTTGTTAAAGCTTTTAAAATACTCAATTCCTGGAGTAAATCGCCACTCAACAGTTGGTAGTCTTTCGAAGTCAGCTTCTTTTCCTAAAATTTGGTAAGAATGCCACCGTGAAGCCCCAAAATTGAATAACCAATTTTTTGTACGATACCCTACAATTATACGCTGTGCATCGAGCAATGGCTTATCTAAAAAATTGTATTTAGACTTATGAAAATCATTTTGACGCCTATACGCTACATCGCCCGAAACAACCCACTTCCCAAATTGCTTGCTGAGTAATAATCTCGACCAAACAGTCGTGTGATTATAACTTTGGGCATGACTCGAAATATTCAAGAAAAATAAGGCAAAACATAATCTAAAAACCAGAAGGATTTGCTTGGGTGTATGTATAATAAAGGCTTGTTGTACGTTTTTCACTAATGTAATTATCTGATATACAGGGTTCTAAAAAAATCGACCGCAAAAATATAACAATAAAAATTAAGGTAAAATTAAAATACCACTAAATCTACCAAATTAGTGAGTAATAGGTCAAAATGCTCAAATGTTGAGCTTACGCAAACCTACGAAACATTGATTTTCTCGAAAATAATTGTACTATTCTTATTAACAATTTGATAATCAGGGGATTGTATAGGATAGTCAAGGTTTTGTCATTTATATTGCCTAATTTTGCGGTTTATTTAAGAAAGGTGTTGTTCGTCTTTGTTTATCAGTTGTGAATGGTAAATGTTGATGCACAACGAATTAACAAATACATTTAATGAATAATATCAGAAACATCGCCATTATTGCCCACGTTGACCACGGTAAAACTACATTGGTTGATAAAATCATTCATGCGTCAAAACTTTTCAGAGATAACCAAGAATTTGGTGACTTAATTCTCGATAACAACGACCTTGAGCGTGAGCGTGGAATTACTATCGTTTCGAAAAACGTATCAGTAAGATATAATGGCGTAAAAATTAACATCATTGATACCCCTGGTCACTCTGACTTTGGTGGAGAGGTGGAGCGTGTATTGAAATTAGCCGATGGCGTAATTTTATTGGTGGATGCTTTTGAAGGACCAATGCCACAAACACGTTTCGTGTTAGGTAAAGCCCTTGCATTGGGTTTGAAACCAATCGTTGTTGTAAATAAAGTTGATAAAGAAAACTGTCGCCCTGACGAAGTTCACGAACAAGTGTTCGATTTGATGTTTAACCTTGAAGCAACCGAAGACCAACTCGACTTCCCTTGCCTTTATGGTTCATCAAAACAAGGTTGGATGAGTACGGATTATACCAAACCAACAACCGACATCGTTCCGTTATTAGATGCTATCATTGAGCATATTCCAGCTTCACCAGTAGTTGAAGGAACAGCCCAAATGCAAATCACATCACTTGATTATTCTTCGTTTGTTGGACGTATCGCTATCGGTCGTGTAGCTCGTGGAACTTTGAAAGAAGGTATGCAAGTAGCACTTTGCAAAGCTGACGGCACAATCAAACGTAATAAAATCAAAGAATTACAAGTTTTTGAAGGTCTTGGTAAAGTAAAAGTTGCGGAAGTAAGTTCAGGAGAAATTTGTGCAGTAACAGGTATCGAAGATTTTGAAATCGGTGATACTATTGCTGACATGGAAAACCCAGAGGCTTTACCACGTATCTCAATCGACGAACCAACGATGAACATGTTGTTTACGATTAACAACTCTCCTTTCTTCGGAAAAGAAGGTAAATTCGTAACATCACGCCACCTTCGTGACCGTTTGATGAAAGAAACAGAGAAAAACCTTGCTTTGAGAGTTCAAACAGGTGACACTGAAGATAAATTCTTAGTATTTGGTCGTGGTATTCTTCACTTATCAGTTCTTATCGAAACGATGCGTCGTGAAGGATATGAGCTTCAAGTTGGTCAACCACAAGTATTATACAAAGAAGGAGAAAACGGCGAGCGTTTGGAGCCAATCGAAACATTGGTTGTTGACGTGCCAGAAGAAACAGCAGGAAAAGTAATCGAATTAGCAACACAACGTAAAGGTGAATTGTTGATTATGGAGCCAAAAGGCGACTTACAACACCTTGAGTTCAATATTCCTTCTCGTGGTTTGATTGGTTTACGTTCAAGCGTATTGACAGCTACTTTCGGAGAAGCTATCATGAACCACCGTTTCAAATCGTATGAGCCATTCAAAGGTGCAATTCCTGGCCGTGTAAACGGTTCATTGATTGCCAGCGGAAATGGTCCAGCTACTCCGTATTCAATTGATAAATTGCAAGATAGAGGTGTATTCTTCATCGACCCAAGTGAAGAAGTTTATATGGGAATGGTAATTGGTGAGCATAACCGTCAGAACGACATCGTTGTGAACGTACAAACTGCGAAACAATTAACCAACATGCGTGCTTCGGGTTCTGATACTAACGTGAAGATTGCTCCAAAAATCAACTTCTCTTTGGAAGATGCAATGGAATATATCCAAAAAGACGAATATTTGGAAATCACTCCAAAATCAATTCGTATGCGTAAGATTTACCTTGACGAAAACGAGCGTAAACGTGCAGAAAGCAAAAACGCTTTTGCAGGAGCTTAATTTCTGAGAAATATATAAAAGCCTTGATAGTCGGAAGATTATCAAGGCTTTTTTTTGTGTAGTCTGAAAATTGTATCTTTGCCATTATGATTCAAAAACCTATTCTTATCCTAAAATTCGGAACAGCTTCGATTACTCAAAAAAACGGAGAGCCTGATGAAACCATCATTGCCGATATTGCCCGCCAAGTAGCCATTCTTCACGCTGACTATCAGATAGTTATGGTATCATCGGGGGCGGTGGGTGCAGGAAAGCATTTTATCAAAAACTATTCGGGCGAAATTGCCGAGCGTAAGGCCGCCGCTGCCATCGGAAATCCGCTTTTGTTGAATATTTACTCAAAATATTTCTCCAAATACGGTATTCAGATCGCTCAAAGTTTGTGCGAACGTCAACATTTTGGTAACCGTGAGCAGTTTTTGCAACTCAAAGAAACTTACCAAGAACTTTGGAAAAATGATATTATTCCGATTGCCAACGAAAACGACGTTGTGAGTAATCGTGAATTAAAATTTTCGGACAATGACGAACTGGCAACATTAATCGCCACGGGTTTCGGGGCAGAAACACTAATGATTTGCACATCAGTTGGTGGACTTTTGGATAAAGACAAAAACATCATTCGTAAAATAGAAAACATTGATAATCAGATTCTTGGATTGGTTGATAATTCAAAATCGGCACTCGGCTCAGGCGGAATGGCTTCTAAATTAACTTTTACGAAACTCGCCACTCGCATGGGAATCAAGGTGATTATTTTCGGGACGAAAGAGCAAGATGGTATCTTGAAAGCCATCAAAGGTGAGGCAGGAAGCGAGTTTACGGCTCAAGAAGTCAATCTTTCATCAAGAAATAAATGGTTGGCCAGTGGAAGCGTTACAGTAGGAACTTTGCAGATTGATGCAGGAGCAGCCAAAGCAATTCAAAAACGCAGTAGTTTGTTGGCCGTTGGTATCAGAAAAGTAAAAGGTGATTTTGAAATCGGTGAAGTTGTAGAAATAGTTGATAATCACGGTGAAATGTTGGCTGTTGCACGCACGAAGGTTTCCTCAGTTGAGTTAGTCGAAAACCTAAAAACAATCAACTACGAGGTAGCAAATGCCAATGATATTGTACTGATTTAAGTGCGTTTACTTAAGTTTTATCTAATGTAAATCAATAACAAAAAAAGCCGCTGACTACTAAGTAGTCAGCGGCTTTGACGCACTTAATAATGCGTCTTGGTGTTCCCGAAGGATACATGCAAAAACTTGATAATAAAATACTTATAATTCATGTTTGAATAATTGTTTGAACCTACACAGCTATAAATACATAAATAAAGACGGACGGACGGATATATCTATATAGTAGTATCCGTCCGTCCGTCTTGGGTTTAATTCGGATTGTTTTAGAGATTGTTTGAAACTACTTGTTTTTATACATTTCAATCATTTCACGGAGTAGGGCGTTCTCTTTCTTCAAGCCCTCATTTTCTACTCTCAAAATTTCAGTTTCTTTGTTGTCATGGCTGGCCGATGCTCCGATGGTTTGCTTTATGCCCTTGCCTGTGGCCGTCTGTACGTTACTATCACTGATTACGTTGGTGTGGTTGGCTTCAAAAAAAAATGATGGATTTAATTCTAACAGTTCGCATATAGATAAGTAGTGTTGTAAAGAAATAGGATATTTGTTTTTAAAATAGTTATCCAGTGACGTGGGGGCTATATCCAAATATTGATATACTTTTCTTTTGGTCACACCCCTTTTGCTCATCTCACTAAGCACCAGTTCTAATATTTTTTCTGCCGATTTCTGCATTTCTTATGGGTTTACATTAATAAATACGTGCATATATAAAAAAATATGGTTCAAATATTTGGATAGTACACAAATATTGACATACATTTGCAGTGTACTAATACGCAACTGCATTGTAATATTAGTACAAAGCAATGTAATATTTTAACACTATACCAAATATTTATATGTCAGAATTACAAAATATTTATCGTACGGTAAATCCGATGTCAGCAAAGTATTTTAGAACGGTTTGGCAAGAACGAACCAAGCTATCGAAAGAACAATTTTACAAACGGCTGAAAAAACCCGAAACGGATGACATTCTTTTGTTTTGCCATGTTTGCAAGGTTGATAAAGATTTAATCTTGAAACCAATGCAAGACAAGTTTAAAAACATTCCTCCTTTCGGTAATAACCTTCAAATGACTATTGACTAATGAAACCTCACGAGATTCAATTATTTAAAGAAGTTATTGCCGAAACCTGCGAGCGTTTCGGATTAGACGAGTTTGTTATTACGGTTTCAAAAACCGATAAAAATGGCGATGGAGTTATTTACAATCTTTCAAATACAAGTAAAGACAAAGAAACTCATATAAGCACTATTTCAAAGGCTGTGTATAACGCTTTATTAAGATGGAAGAAATGAGAAATTGTGATAACTGTGCAAATGCCTTTTATACAGGCGGTCAAGAAGGACACGCAAGCAAAAAGGGCGTAAAAGTAGAAACACTAAAATACAAATACTGTGTGCTACTAAGATGGTATGTAGATAAACAAGACACCTGTGCAAATTTTGAAAACAACCAAAACCATGAGCGATAAAACCAAACTCGAAAACCGAATTAAACAGTTGGGCAATGTTATCCGAACGGATTTAAAAATGTTTGAAAACGGCCTTACAACCGTAGGCACAAAACAAAATTCTGATTATTGGCTCAACTTTATGAGAAAAGAAATTTACGAACTCCAAACCTTATCCGACCAATACCATGCAAGCAATACTTAGAGTTATCGGGGTTCTGTGCTTAATTCCTGCAATTATTTTGATGGTAATAGTTCTAATAATTGATAAAAAGCACGTCGAGAATGAAAACAACCTGCGGGCATAATTGCCACCTTTTGCGTACTGGCTGTGAGTGCAGTCCGTGTAAATACAAACCTCAAACTGATACTACTATGAATTACGAAATACAACGATTGAAAGAAATAATTGAAGACAAAAACGAAGAAATTGAAGAACTGAAATGGAAAAACGAAAGACTTTCTATTCAGTTGAATCAAATTAGTGACGAACCAATGAAGCGAATAAATGAAGCTATACCGTTTATAGATGCCGAAATTTTACGATGTCATTCAAGAAATAAACAGTTTTTCAAAGACCTTAAAAAGATACTCCAAAATGAATCGACTAAAAGAACTGTTGCAACAAAAAATTGAGCGTGTTCAACTGGCCGAACAAAATCAAAGTTGGAGTATAAGAACAATTCAGAACGAGACTGAATTTTTACTTGGGGTCAAACAACTGATTGAAGAAAACGAAACTTTGAAGTTTGAGCAAACGCCACCACCACCGCAACCGCTTGAATCTGAAATGCTTTTCAAGTTGCTTTTGGAGTTTTGGGGTTTATTGAATCAATACCAGTACGTTGGCATTGAGTGCGAAATATCACTTTTTGAGCGATACAACGAACTCCCAAACTATAAAGCAAGATATATGGCTAAACATTTTCTTGAAACATTTATAAGGCAAGAAATAAAAACAAGCCCTAAACCATTACGAGAATTTTACGAGTTAAAATTAAAATCACTGCCTAATGTCAAAGAAACTTAATATCAGTGCTGTACTATCAAACAACGATACTGCACCCGAAACGGCAAAGAAATCTATACTTAAAAATTACCTAATAAATAAGCATACCGAAATGAAACCTTTGCAACCGTCGATTTTTATTGATGATACTTGGATAGGCACGGAGGGCGAAATATTGATGATTTCGGGCGAAAAAAAAGCAGGTAAATCAAACGCTCTCGTTTATATGCTTGCCACGGCTCTAATGAAAGAAGTCGATACAAACCAAACTCTATTAATCAGAACCACGCACACCACTAAGGACGTGGTTTATATTGATACCGAACAGGCACGCCAACAAACAAAACGCTTTTACGAGCGTATCTGTAAGATTGCCGAAATCGAAGAACCGAAAAACCTATTCACTTACAACATTCGCAAGATGGAAATGGAAGAACGTTTGAACTTCTTGCAAGACGTTTTTCTCGAACATTCAAACGCACACCTAATCGTAATTGATGGTATAACCGATTTCATCGACTCCGTAAACAACGAGGAACAATCTAAAAAGATAATTGAAAAAGTATTGAAACTTCTCGAAAACGGTACAACTATGGCAATGGTAATACACGAAGGCAAGGACGGCAACGGTGCAAGGGGTCACATCGGGCAGGAAATTGAGCGTAAATGTTCAGGTGCAATTTCGCTTTCAAAAGATAGGGCAAAAGGTGTGCATCAAGTTCGCTGTAAGCTAAACCGCTATACCTCCGATTTTGAACCATACTTTTTCCAGTGGGATAAAGATTTGGAAGGTTTTAGAGTGCTATTCGATAACGAAGTGAAGGCACTCGAAACTAAAAGCGAAGAAACCAAAAACGCTGAACTGCACGAAGTATGCAAACAAATGTTTGCCACCAGTATCGAACTAACCAAAGAAAACGTAATTACTGGCTTTCTGAATTATGACAAAACAATAGACAAAAACTCTAAAATTGATAGTCAGAAAAAGAAGGCACGAGAACGCCTTAAAAAGTCTCTCGAACTTGGATTTTTAAATGAATTAGAAAACAAAAACTTTACGATTGTAAGATGAAAAATTTAAGCCTAAACAAAGTACACCAAGTTTACCCAAACCATGAAGTAACTTCACTGGATAGTTTTTTTGTAGATGGTCGTGGTTGGGTAGAAACTAATATAGATAGAGAAACCGATTTTGTTTCTGTTTTAGACGATTGTCAATATGCAGTTTCGCAAGGTGCAAGAACCTTTTGTTTTACATTAAAAAACCAAGATGGAAAATATTTTGTATCAGATTTCACCGTAAACGAATGTACTAATGAAGAAAGAATTTAAAACCGTAATGCTTCGTGACTTAGACGAACGTACAAATGAGATACTAAACGAAGTAGGGGCAAAGATTGGTAAAAAGTCTGCAACTGATATAATCCAATATATTATATACCAGTACCCAACCAATATAAACCAAATAAACGACCTAAGTAAAAGAGTACAATACCAAAGTACAAAACTAAGTGACTACGCTATGCAAATAACGGATTTACAAAACAGATTAGACCGAATTAAGAATATTTGTTAACAAATAACGCCATTAAAAACAATCGCTCTGCACCGAGCGTGTTTCCATCAGCTCTCTGCAGCTAAAAAAATGCTAACAAAAAACAAGACACCGAATAATCAATAAATCAAAAACATTTAGGTCTACAAGTTTTTAGGAAATAATTTTGAAACTCACTAAACATAATTAACACAATGAAAAAAATCTTAATCCTGCTGCTTTCTTTTGCTGTATTTTCTTGCACTAAAAAAGACGTAGAACCCGAACTTTCTGCCCAAGTCGAAGGAACTTACCAAGTTTATTATGTAGAACTTTTCGGTGATTCCATAAACCTGCCTATTGGTGGCGTATCTTCAAGCATACAACTTCTAAAAGTAAGCGAAAATAAAGTAAATTTTATTTTCACAATAAACGACAATGGAGATAAAACCACTGAAACAAGTACCTTTGAATTAAAGAAAAACGGTGACGATATAGAAATTTATGAAGACGGAGAAAAGGCAGGTTTTGTGCGTGGTACTTTATTTGAGTATAATTTAGACGATGAAGTTATAATAAAAGCAAAGAAATAAATTAAATGCACCTACAACAAAAAAGCCACTCAAACGAGTGGCTTTTTTAGTTTTCGGGTTTGATGGAAATACAGTCTTACCCCTAAGAATGTATGTTTTTTACCTACGATAATTATTTAGGTTGATTTTCATAGGTACGGCCGTATCTGTTGGGTGCAGTGCCACCGTAAATGTTATATCTGCCGTGCCACCTGCTTCTATATCGAAGTCGTGTTGCACGTTTTCTTGTTCGCTGTTGGCATATCCTACAAAAACATTCGTTTTCAAATTGCTTTTGTTTTGAATCAACCATCTATAATTCCCTGCTTTCAAATATCGGTTGAAAAAAGGGTGGTGGTTGTTGCCCTTGCTCTCATAGTTAGTAAAAGGATTTACAGGCTGATAAATGCTGCTTAATCTTGCAACTTCTACTTTCACCGATTCCGTTTGTCCTGCGTATTGGTCTGAACTTGGAAAATAGTTCGGATGGTGTGCATTAAAATCATCGTGCATTTGAACAATGACATTATTATTCATGTCATAAATCCAGTAGTCACACTTTGCATTATCGTTGCCTGTGGCCTGTCCAGTTGGCAGTGCAACTCTACTATGAGAAACAAGCTGCACTTGTACTTGTGTATCACCTTCACCAAAAGATTGTTGGTTATGAGTAAACCAGTACAAAGGAGTTTCGATAGTTCCACCGCCAGCAGTGCCACCATTATTTACTACGGTTGTAGTTTTTTTGGTGGGAACTGGCTGCTCCGTTTGGGCTGTATTTGCCGTTGTGGTGGTGCGTTTGCGGTTGGTCAGTACTAAGACCGCCAAACCAAATAAGATTAATTCCTTCATAGAAGTATATTTTCTAAAGTCTTAAAATCTGTATCAGAAATACTATTTACTTTATCTCTTACCTGCCTTGCAACTTCGATGTTATCAGTAAAAGCAGGCAACGAGAAAATTGGGCTGCCCAATTGCATTTGGCCGTTTAGTTCAGTTGCTACGTAATTATCATTAACAGATACGGTTGCACTACCGCCCAAAATCGGGTTAAATACCAGTAAGCCTTCATCATTTTGAAAGGCAATGAATGTTTTGCCGTCATTGTTTACATTAATTGTTTTCATATTAAAATTTTTTACGGTTACGTTTCCAAATAAAGTACAGGCCAAACGCTCTACGTTTTCGGCCATTATTTTTGTAAATAAGTGCTTCAAACTTCCCAAGACGTTGTTTCTGTACGTCTATGATACTTTCGAGTGTCTGAATGTATTTTGATTGCTTATTTACAAGATTTTGGCAGGTGTCAAAGTCTATTTTGCAAAGATGGTACGCATCTTTATAAAGATTTATTACTTCTTCGTTTGCGTTCGGCTGCTTGCTCTTTGAGGGCTGCCCTAAGACTGTCAATGCTGCTAACTGCATCAGTAGTGCTACCTTCACGAATGACCATACCAGTTTTTTCATAGACTTTAATTTTTTGCTCTAAATCTTTCTGATTCTGCACGGCCTTGTTATTCGTTACCGTGCTTTTTTGTACTTCTACTTTCTGCACCTTGCCACGCTCTGAAAGTGCTGTTTCGAGTTCTTGAAGTTGAGAATCAAGCATTAACAACTCGTTAAGGTGCTTTTCTTCTACATCTTTTGTGTAATAGTCACGGAGGGAAGAATTAATGAAGCCAAAGGCATATTTGAGGGCAAAAATTACAACAAAGAAGTAAACTATTAAGCGTTTCCATCCTTCACGCTTAATAAATGCTAAGATTGAATTATCTGTTTGCATATCTCTAAGGTTTTGAGCCACGTTTGTTTGCGTTTGGCCAAATGAGTTAAACCACCATTCACTATTTCGGTAATTTCTTGAAAATCTAATTTATCAGCGAATGAATTTAGTTTTTTGTTATTCCAGTAGAAAATGCCTGACAAAACCGCAAATTGAGGTTCTTTTAATCTTTCGGGTTGTTTAGTAAAATCAATACTTATACCCATCATATTAGCGAACTTCGTAAATTCTAAATAGTTAAAATATCCTGTGGTGTGTATAAATCCACGCCCTTTATATTTTACTCCGTAGTTTGGGTGAATATTGCCTAAATCCTCTCTACCTTGATACGCTGCACCGCTTGCATATTCTTCGATTCCGTTCAAAAAGTCGTTTTCATGGAAACACTGTGCTAAGAAACAACTAAGTCTTTGCCATGTATTAATATTGAACTGTGGCAAATAAAGATTAAGCCAAACCAAGTAAGGTTCTATTTTACTTAATCGCTTGTCAATGGCTGTGAAGTGTTCGGTTGTAAGTTTCATTTCTTACGGTCTTTTATAACGGTTGCAAGTTCCTGTAAAACGGCTGTGTGCTGTGCCTGTGATTTATGGTAATTGTCTGTTACCTCTTTAACTGCTGTGTCCTTTGCATCTAATCTCGCTTCATATTTTACTTCTTTTTCGTCCAATCTTTTCTCCGAGCGAAAAAGTAAGTAAAGCAGTAAACCTGCAAACGGTGAAACCTCTAATAGTTTCGAGAGTATAGGCATTATATCCATGTGGTAGGTTATTTTTTAATTAAAATTACTGCATAAAACAATTTGAATGTTACCCCCCAAATTGCCAATAAAATGAGTATATTCTCACACCTAAAAGAGTTACCAAGGCTAAAACCTGTGACAATTGACAATATAAATATGAGTTTGAAAATGTGCCACCCATCGCTAAAAGTGTCGGTAACACCCGAAAGAAAAGACGGGTACTTTCTACCATTTTCTTTTTTGCCGTTTCTGTATTTATTTGTCCAACTTATTGTAGGATTCCAAAACTGTGGGTTAAAGTTTTTGAAAACAGAACTTGAAAACTTATGTGTAAGTGTGTCCATTATTGCATTACAAAATGCAGCAATGAAAATAAGGATGTAAGGTAAATACAGCATTTGAAAGAAAGTAGCCTTACTAATAATAAGGCTACTGTTTTATTTTGACTATGAAACTAATTTTAAAGAACCGTCTTCAATGTACAGATTTAAACGGTCTGTGTAAGGTTGTGTTTCTGCTACATCCTTGTTTGCGTGCAATGCAGGTGCGTTTTCTGTGCCTACGAGGTCTTTTATTGATTCAAAAACCGATACTGTACAGGTGCAATCTGTACCAGTTACGAATCTGCTTTGATGTTGAGAAACAAATTCTGTTTGTCCTTCCATCAATACGCTTTTATCTTCTACACTTAGAAGAAAGGGTGAAAATCCTTTAGTGATATATACATTCATTCTATTAAGATTTTAGAAAATTGAAAACTTAATTTTTAAGCTGACCAAACGATAGTAGTACCCGTATATCGGCCTAATTTGTTGGTT